>NZ_JBIVOJ010000004.1:0-296649 GCF_044754065.1 Psychrobacillus sp. NPDC093180
CCAAAGGGGATAAGCATGGAGGAGCCGTATGCGATGACCCGCACGTACGGATCTGCGAGAGGCGCATGAATTAATTTTCATGCGCCTACTCTATTGGGAGACTATTATCAAACTTAAGAAAATCAAGTATTGGTGAATAACAACGTAGTAAATATATGGTATAGAGCAACCATCTCAAAATTCAACAAACCTAAACTCGAGTAGCGAGTCGTAGAGTAAATATCTGGCAAAGAGCAACCAATTCTATCCTAAGAGCAACTAGTTTACTGATGAGAGCAATCAACCTCCTCGCGAAAGCAACCAGTCCATCCATGAAAGCAACCAATTACCAAGCGAGAGCAACCATCTCATAATCCAACAAACCTAAGCTCGAATAGCGAGTCGCAGAGTAAATATCTGGCAAAGAGCAACCAATCATATCGTCAGAGCAACCAGTTTACTGATGAGAGCAATCAACCTCCTCGCGAAAGCAACCAGTCCATCCATGAAAGCAACCAATTACCATGCGAGAGCAACCATGTCATAATCCAACAAACTTAAGCTCGAATAGCGAGTCGCAGAGTAAATATCTGGCAAAGAGCAACCAATCATATCGTCAGAGTAACCAGTTTACTGATGAGAGCAATCAACCTCCTCGCGAAAGCAACCAGTCCATCCATGAAAGCAACCAATTACCACGTCAGAGCAACCAACCACTATATCAGTGAGAACTATTCAGGAATTTTATCCATACTATCAAAAAAAAAGAGCAATCCAACGATGGATTGCTCTTTTTCAATATTATGGAGTTGAGCTAGAATTCTCTTCGCCGCCATTAGTGCCATCCGGATTCGTAGAGTCATCTGGATTTACATCTCCATCGGAAGTGTCATTGCTTTCATTGCCACTATTGTTGCCACTTCCGTTATTATTTCCGTTGTTATTATTGTTACCATTATTGTTCCAATTTCCATTGTTATTGTTATTGCCATTATTGTTCCAATTGCCGCCGTTATTATTTCCATTGCCGTTGTTATTTCCGTTGTTATTGTTACCGTTTCCGTTGTTATTCCACCAATCGCCGGAATTCTCATCTTCATCGGTTTCAGCAGGAGGTTCTTCTTCCATGTTCTCCTCTTCATATCCTTCTAGTGTAAGCGAAACGGAAGCAGGTTCACTTCTTACTTCACCAGAAACTGCTGTTACAGAGAATACATACGTGCTTCCTGGGATGAGACTTTGTACAATTAACCCTGTTTGATTGGTTGTTTGTAGGATTTCTGAAGGACCGTTATCAACTGCTACGGATACTTCAAATTGTACTTCTTGTTCTGCATCTTCAGGTTGTTCGAAGTCCCACATTAATGTTGCGGTTAATGCAGTTTCGTCTAAATCAACGGATAAATTGGTTGGTGCACTTAGCTCTAATTGTTCGTATTCTTCGGACACTGTTGTTGGTTCTGTGCCTTTTACAAATAACTCAGTTCTTTTTAATTCATCTGGCGTATATTCACTTGCTAATTGAAGTGGATTCGTACCTTTTTCGATTGTCGCTTCGACAACTGAATTTGGCTTACTAAACTTCTCTGTATTTTTGTCTTCTGAAATATTCGCCATTACTTTCTTGAAAATCTTTTGTGGCAAATAACGTTCTTCATTTGTTGTCATCGGTGTTTTCATTTCTGGATAACCAGACCAAACTGCAATCGAGTAGTTAGTTGTATAACCAGCGAACCAAACATCTGGAAATGCACTGCTTGGTAAATCCCATTCTTTCATTTGGTTAGAGTCATAGTTAGAAGTACCTGACTTACCGGCAATATCTAAACCACTTATTGCTGCAGTTTTAGCTGTTCCTTTTGTTAATACATCACGTAAAACGTCTGTTACGATATATGCAGTAGAATCTTTCATAACCGCATTTGATTTTGGACGGTAATCTTTTTCAGTTTTTCCGTCTCGATAGACAATTTTGTTGATCGCATAAGGTTCTGTATGAACACCGCCGTTACCGAATGCTGCGTATGCGCCAGCCATTTGAACAGGGGACATCGGTTTATCAATGCCGCCAATTGCAGAACTTTCATGCACTTCTCCTAAATCGATTCCAAAACGATTGATAAACTCTTTCGCATTTTTCGTGCCGACTTCTTTTAAAGTTTTCACGGCAGGAACATTTCGAGAGTTATAAAGTGCTTCACGCATAGTCATCGCACCTTTATATTTCCCATCAAAGTTACGTATATTTTGTTCCGTACCTGTATACTTCATTGGTTCATCTACAATCGTTTGACCGGTAGACCAATTTAAAAATTCAACCGCTGGTCCATAATCGAGCAACGGCTTAATAGTTGAACCTGGGGATCTAACTTTCATATCATATGCGTAGTTATAGCCACGTTCTACCCCGTAATTACGGCCGCCGCCTACTGCTGCAATTGCACCTGTTTTCGTATCAATAACAGCCACAGCTGATTGTATATCTTCCGTAGGGAACATATCAGAATTTAATGTGTCTTCCACTTGTTTTTGAGCATTTGGTTGAAGTGTTGTATGAATAGTAATTCCTTCTGAAATGGTATCACCATCTCCATGTTTTTCTAATTCATCTAAAACGACATCAATAAATGCATCATATTTTGTGTTTTGTTTTGCTATACGTTCTTCCTCTGGAAGTAAAGAATCCTCTATTGGTATTGCTTGTGCAGTTTTCATTTCTTCATCTGTTATTTTGCCGTGCAAGTTCATTAAATGTAGCACTGTATTTCTACGTTTTTCAGCAAGGTCAGGATTTTTAAACGGATTATATGCATTTGGCCGTTGCGAAATACCTGCTAAAACTGCGTACTGATCTAATGATAAATCCTTTAGCTCTTTCCCATAAAAATACTTGGCAGCTGTTCCGTATCCGTAAACTCTTCCGGACATGAGTACTTTATTAAAATACATTTCAAAGATTTCTTCTTTTTCATATTTACGTTCTAATTGAACTGATAAATATGCTTCTTGCGCTTTACGTTTTAACGTTTTTTCATTTGTTAAAAAAGAGTTTTTGATTACTTGTTGCGTAATAGTACTAGCTCCTTGTTCACCAAAACCATGGGTGATATTGGCAAGTACTGCTTTACCTAACCGTAAAAAATCTACCCCAAAATGTTCGTAAAAACGGGAATCCTCGGTAGCGATGATTGCATCATGCATTTGTTGAGGTATCTCATCGAAAGGTACATATTCTCTATTTTCTGCGCCAAGTGTCGCAAATAGCTCTCCGTTGGCATCTAACAGTTTAGGACTAATTGGATCTTTTAATGAACTTTCATCTAATTTAGGAGCTGAGCTCGCGTAATAAGCAAAAAGTGATCCTCCCGCAATAAGACCTACGATACCCACTGCGACTATTGCTAATAATATTCGTTTAATCCAGAGCTTAGCTGGTGTATTGGACGTTTTTTTCTTCTTTTGTTGTAATTGCTTTCTTCTTTGTTCACGAGTTTGTCTTTGCTCACTCATAAACTTCTCCTCACTTTCACTTTATGCATGTAAGTCATTAACTATTTTTAAATAATCAATCCTAGGTGCATATTTGGGTATTATTTCTATTGCATGTTCCTCGAATTCCGCTAAAGCAATAGACTTTCTACCTCCCGCTAGCATTCTATCCCAATATTCCTTTAATTGGTCAAAAGGTAAATAAAAATAACGGTCAACTGCAGAAAAACGCACGAGTAAAAAACTGATACCTTGCTGCTTCACTACTTTACTCATATGTTCGACTTGATGAAGATGGACGTTTTTTAAAGGAAATGCTGTTCTATTTTCCGTTTCTTTTGCTTCAAAGTCAATATATTTCCCTTCAAAAACACCATTAAAGTCGGTTGTAGATGGAGTTCGATAGTAAGCTTCTTTAATAACGGCGCTACTTCTGCTTGGATAATCGACTTTCACGACTTGTATCGGTATTGGTTTTTTATAAATGACTGCGATTTCATGAACGAGATAGTATTCATTTGCATCGCTGATTTCATCTTCTAATGTTTTACCCCTATTACTAAAGGAATAATCTTTTCTTTTTTTAGTTTCAGTTTCCTTTTTGGGCGTGTATAGTTTCCCGTTTGGATAACGAATAGCCAAGATATTCACCTCTCTATACTATTAGTTTATCACTTTTAGGTGATAAGACTCCACTCTTAATCGCCAAATGAAGGGGTTGTTGACCAACACAAGATAATTAGACGCCAATCGATTCTATTTAGTTTCACTGTGTATTCTAAGTTTTTCTGGGTACTGTAGGAATAGTGTGTTGTAACGTTTTTGCTACTATAGAACGCTTTCTACGAGATGAGCCTTCACCGCTTGCGTGTAAGAGTGCCACCCGCTACGAAATAAAATAAATTGCTTGTTTACTCAGTATCGCCTTATTCGTGTTTTTTCGTTACGTATATCCAGTAAATGGCTTAGGGCAACTAACTAATCATCCTAAGCAACCAGTTCTTACCTGAGAGCAATTAAACCAGCACAAGAGCAACCAAATTGCTGGTGAAAGCAACTAATTCTTCTAAATAGCTCGAATAAATTTGTCGTAGAGCATTTGGTGCAAAAGCCGCTATCATAAGACCCATTCACGGGATAGCACAGTTGGCACCTGTAAGGCGCAAAGCTATGATTCTGCAAGAACTTGTCGACATTCTACTAGTTTTGTCCATTGGAAAGAACGTTTGTCGAGTGGGAAGGGATTTCTAAAAAAAGAGGGAACATACTCTAAAAAGGGAGGTAACAAACATGAACAAAATCGAACGTATTATTGACCAATTGGAGCTATTAGAATTTTTACTGGAAGACCGGCTAAGTGATGAACAAGATCAGTTTGAAAAAGACTTTAGTAAATCATCCTTTCGATTGCTTGGGAAATTAGAAAAAATCGAGAACCAATTATAAGGAATGTACGTTCGTTTGCAACTAGTAATATGAGCTATAATTTGGTACACTATTACTAGAATGCGGGGGATTATAATGTCGTTATTGCGTTTAACTGAACAATTACTAAAAGAATGTGATGAAAGCATATTACGTTTTCAATTTTATAGAGAAGAAGATAAAGAACCAGATTTTTTTAATGATGTAAAACCACATGCCTATCAACTAGATGAATTATTGCTCGAATGGGAAAAACTCGTTCGAACATGGATTCAAGTGAAGCGTCCAAAATATGTGCATCCAAGTCAGATTGACTCTTTACTTGAATCCATGAAGCAATTCATCGTTCAATCGTATTATAAAGGGACAAGTAAGAAACGATTTTTAAAATCGATTCATTCATCCAAATATACATTAGAAACAATCATTCATGCGATCAAGGAAGTGGGGGATGAGCATGCGAGCGAATAAAAGCATACAGGAATTGCTAGATGACTGGAAAGTCGATGCGAATAGGTCTTCTAGAATCGAGCATATTCATGTAACAGAAGAGAAAGAAGCAATATATGCTCCATTTCCTGCAAACATGCATCCATCCATTCAAAAAGCATTAAAGAGCCGCGGGGTAGAACAATTATATCTCCATCAACGGCTAGCGTTTGATGCGGCAGCAGCAAAGAAATCCTATACAACTATAACCCCAACCGCCTCCGGAAAGTCGCTTTGTTACCATCTGCCGGTTCTTCAATCGATATTAGAAGACCCAACCTCGCGCGCTATTTATTTATTTCCAACAAAAGCATTAGCTCAAGACCAGAAAAGTGATTTAAATGATCTGATTAAAGCAAGCGGGGAAGAAATATTAAGCTTTACGTATGATGGAGATACGGAGCCTGGGATTCGACAAAAAGTACGTAAATCAGGTCATATCGTTTTAACCAATCCTGATATGCTTCATTCGGGGATTTTGCCTCATCATACTAAATGGGTCTCCCTTTTTGAAAACCTAAAATATATTGTGATTGATGAAATTCATACATATAAAGGTGTATTTGGAAGTCATGTGGCACATGTTATACGACGATTAAAAAGGATATGTGCGTTTTACGGAAGCAATCCGCAATTTATATGTACTTCCGCAACGATTAAAAATCCAAAAGAATTAGCCGAAAGCCTAACGAATACAACCCATGAATTAATTGATCAAAATGGAGCACCATCTGGAAAAAAATATTTTGTCTTTTACAATCCACCAATTGTTCATCCTGTATTTAATGTTCGGCGAAGCGCCATTTTAGAAGTGCGAGATATCGCGCAGGAATTGTATATAAATGGTATTCAAACAATTGTATTTGCGAAAAGTCGCGTCCGCGTGGAGATGCTTGTTACTTATTTACAGGCGTTAGTTAGCAAAAAGATTAATGACCAAACGATTCGTGGCTATAGAGGTGGTTACTTGCCTTCTGAAAGAAGGACCATTGAGAAAGGTTTACGAGACGGCATTATTCGAACTGTAGTTAGTACAAATGCGCTTGAGCTTGGTGTCGATATTGGCCAGCTGCAGGCATGTATTATGACAGGTTACCCGGGAAATATTGCGAGTGCTTGGCAGCAAGCTGGACGTGCAGGAAGAAGACAAGACGAGGCGCTTATTATATATGTAGCTCAGTCAACTGCTCTCGATCAATACGTGGTGAAAAATCCGGCATATTTTCTAGGTCAGTCTCCTGAAGAAGTACGTATTCATCCTGATAATATGATTATTTTAATGGATCATTTAAAATGTGCAGCATTTGAGCTTCCTTTTACAACGCTGGATTCCTATGCAGAGTTTTCGATTCAAGAACTGCTCGCTTATTTAGAAAGCGAAGGGGTTTTATTGCGAACATCCGATAAATGGCATTGGATGTCGGAAAGCTTTCCTGCAAGTAATATTAGCTTGCGTTCTGCTTCCCAGGAAAACGTTATTATTATAGACCAAACGATCCCAACTAAAACGAGAGTGATCGGAGAAATGGATTTATATAGTGCCATGACTTTACTCCATGAAGAAGCGATATACTTGCATCAAGGGACTCAGTTTCAAGTGGAGATACTCGATTGGGAAGAAAAGAAAGCATTTGTGAAAGAAGTGGATGTGGATTATTTCACAGATGCCAATATTGCAGTAGAGTTAAAAGTGTTAAGTGAAGATAAGGAAAGAGAAGCGAATATTGGAACGTTGCGATTTGGCGATATTATCGTCTTAGCACAGCCGACGATATTCAAAAAGATAAAGTTTGATACGCATGACAATATCGGCTCTGGGCAAATTCATTTACCTCCACTTGAATTGCATACATCTTCGACTTGGTTTAGTTTTGACAAGCCTAGTGATTGGACAGATACGTTATTATCGGATGCGATGACTGGGGTTGCTTATGCGCTGCATGCATTTATTCCGTTGTTTATCCATTGTGATGCAAAGGATATTCATGTTGTACCACAAGTAAAATCTGTTAATGTAGAGAAACCAACTTTTTATATATACGATAGCTATCCTGGTGGAATAGGTTTGTCGGAAAGAATGTTTGATTTATGGAATGCTTTAGTTCCAAAAGTGACGGAGCAAGTAGAGGCTTGCCCATGTTCAAATGGTTGCCCCGCATGTATTGGTGCCCAAGACGCAGAGTTAAATCTAAAAAAAGAAGTGATCAAATTATTTCATTTATTGCAGGTGGAAGAGCATGTCATATGAAAAAAAACTAATGCAAATGAAAGGTCTTGTAAAAAAGAAACCATTAAATGAAGAGCCTAAAAAGGAAGTGCATATACCAACACTTCCTTTTTATACGGAACAATGGAAAACAGCAGGACTAAAACTAATCCAAAATGAAAAAGGTTTTTTGTTTGTGAAAGAAACTTTTTATGAGCAGTCGCATATACATGGAAACATTGGGCTACATCAATTGCATGAAGCAATAACGTTCATGCAGGAAAAGTATCCTGATCATCCACTTACTCTAGCGCCTGGTACCCCTTTTTGTTTTTACGATACAGAAACAACAGGATTGAAAGGGACAGGTGTACTCATTTTTTTAAATGGTTTGTTAAAGCAAGTGGAAAATGGCTTTTTGTTAACGCAGTATGTGCTAGCGGAACCGGGTCAAGAGGCTTCGTTTTTATTGGCTTCTGAGTTTTGGAAAACGTCGCAGTCCATCATTACATACAATGGGAAAAGTTTCGATTTCCCACAACTTGTATCAAGATGGACGATGAACCGAAATACCATTCCTCCGCTACAGGAGCATCAGCACATTGATTTAATGCACTCCTCTAAAAGAATTTGGAAAGGTGATTTAGAGCGATTTAAGTTAAAGCAGTTAGAAGAACAAAAGCTAGGCTTTGTCAGGGAAAATGATATCCCTGGTCATCTTGCACCTATCATTTATTTCGATGCGGTGAAACATGGGGATCCCGCAAACTTGATGAAAGTGTTAAAGCATAATGAGTGGGATATTTTATCATTGGTAACTTTATATATTTTATCTGTGAAGTTATTAAAAGAAGATAGAGTAGTAGAGTCTTCTGTCACGTATACGAATATTGGGAAATGGTTTCGTGATTTAAAATCGGTGGATGCTAGTCAGGATTGGTTCCAGTTTGTTATTGAAAAGTTCGCAGACGATGAAGTAAGTATTGCTTATTATTACGTCGGCCTGCACCTGAAAAGAAAGCATTTATTCGATGAAAGTCTCAAAGCATTTCACGCATCCTTAACAGAAATAGTTGGGAAATATCGTATCGATGTTTATATGGAACTAGCAAAACTTTACGAACATCAGCTAAAATATTTAGAGAAGGCATTAGAGATGACGAGGGAATGTGCAGATTATCTAGCGAAAACACTAGATGTGGTAAGTGAAAAACAGCAATTACGCCTGCATGAGGACCTACAAAAGAGAGAAGCGAGAATAATTCGGAAATTAACTATTTCCCGGGAAAGCGCACAACCTAACAAAAAGCGAGTTTTCCAGTCTTAAAATGCTCCTTTATTCGACATCACTATGCTATAATACGATTAAGTGAACTGACGGAAGGAAGATACCATATGGAAACAAAGTTAAAGACTTCAGATATACTTGAAAAAGAATTTAAAACGGGCTTAAGAGGCTACAACCAAGAAGAAGTTGATATTTTTTTAGACGATATCATTCAAGATTATGAGGCATTTGAAAAGAAAATTGCCCAACTACAATCAGAGATTAACCAACTGAAAGAGGAACTTGCAGAAGCACCTAAAAGAACGGCGCCAGCACCTCAAGCAGGAGCGACGAACTTTGATATATTAAAAAGACTTTCTCATTTAGAAAAGCATGTATTCGGCAGTAAATTGTACGAATAATTATATTTATTCACATCGATTGAATCTAACAAGCACATCGTATATACTAGGTATACCACTTATATATCCGGGCAATCGCTGCAATGCTAGATCATTGTAGAGGAAAGTCCATGCTCACACAATTCTGAGATGAATGTAGTGTTCGTGCTTAGTGAAAAAATAAACTAAGGCAGCTAATTTAGCTGACGGCGGGATGAAGGCCTAAGTCTTAGGATATGGCTGACAATCTCTGAAAGTGCCACAGTGACGAAGCTGTATTGGAAACTTTACAGGTGGAACGAGGTAAACCCCACGAGTGAGAAACCCAAATTATGGTAGGGGAATTTTCTTGAAGGAAATGAACGGATAGAAGAACGAGAAGTAATTTTCGTAGATAGATGATTGCCATCTACATCGTACGAGGTAAGGCACCGTTTGAGTACCGTAGAAACAAAACATGGCTTATTGGGTGTATGAGTGGCTTATACTTAATAATTACAAAGCTCTCCAATCTAGGAGAGCTTTTCTGTTCTACATAAGAAAATTAGCGGTATCTTATTTTGATAAAAAGGCAGGTGTACTTAAGTGAAACAACTATCAGCTGAAAAATTTTCATCTTTGCCAGATAAGGTCATTGATCAAATATTGCACTCCACCAAGGAAGGCATCATGATTACAGACGATAAGATGACTATTTCACTTGTCAACACTGCCTTCGAATCATTGACAGGATACACATTGCAAGAAGTAAAAGGAAAAACACCCCGCATACTCCAATCTGGAAAACAAGATGCCAGCTTTTATAAAAACATGTGGAAAGACATAAGAATGAAAGGTTCATGGCAAGGGGAAATTTGGAACAGACGCAAAAATGGAGAAATCTATCCGGAACGTTTAACGATACATACAATCGTTAATGAAGAAGGGATAGTAACAAACTATTTTGGCGTTTTTTCTGATATATCACATAATAAAGTAATCGAAAAAGAAATAGAAGAATTGACGTTTACTGATTCATTGACGAATACGATGAATAGACACACATTCTATGAACAACTAGAAGATTTGATCGCAAAATCAACGGAAAACAGTGAACATGCGATGCTAGTAGTAGATTTAGATCGCTTTAAACAAATAAATGAAACATTGGGAAATGAAGTAGGGGACTTCCTATTAACAGAAGTCGCCGATCGAATAAATTCCATTGTTCGGGCTAACGATTTAGTCTCTAGATACGGGGGAGATGAATTTTTAGTTACGATTACCGATTTGAACTTTCAAAAAGAGGCTGTACACTTCGCAGATAAGCTAAATAAGTTACTAAATAAGCCTTTTTATATAAATGGAAGAGAAATTTACATTACATCAAGTATAGGAATTAGTTTTTATCCGCAAGATGGAGTAGAAGTAGAAACACTTATACAAAAAGCGGATAAAGCGATGTATTTTGCCAAACAAAACGGACGAAATCAATATTCGTTTTACTTTGATGAATTACAGACAGATGCAGAGCGATTACTTTTGTTAGAATCAGAACTGAGAAAAGCGATTCAACAAAAAGCGTTTGTTATCCATTACCAGCCGAAAGTGTCTTTAGATACGAACCAAATAATTGGAGTGGAGGCACTCGTTAGGTGGTCAAATGATACACTAGGCGTTGTGTCACCAGCAGAGTTTATCCCGTTTGCGGAGGATACTGGGTTAATCATTCCAATTAGTGAAGTTATTTTAGAAAAAGTATGCATGGATATAGTCGATTGGCGTTCACGAGGTATACAGCATATACCAGTCTCTATTAATATTGCAGCACTTCATTTTCAACAAGATGATTTTATGGAACGAATAAATACAATCCTTACGAAGTATAATTGTAGTCCGCAGCAGTTAGAGCTGGAGCTGACAGAGCGAACGGTGATGGAGGATTCTGAAAGCATTGTCCATAAATTAGTGAAACTAAAGCGTATGGGATTCAAACTATCAATCGATGATTTTGGAACAGGCTATTCATCCTTAAGTTATTTAAATAGATTCCCTTTAAACTATTTAAAAATTGATAGCAGCTTTATTCAACAGATGACAGAATTACAAGATAAGCAAGCGATAGTAGATACCATTATTTTAATGGCGCATCGATTACACATAAAGGTAATAGCGGAAGGCGCAGAAACGAAAGATCAAGTGAAACTTTTAAAGGAAATGGGCTGCGATATTGTGCAAGGGTATTATTTTAGCAAACCGATATCAAGTGCAGCGTTTTTGGATTTTTTAGAGCTATGGGAGATCCATAAGCAAGAAAGGACTATATAATGACAACATTTAAATTAGTAGCGACAGCTGCGATGGGATTAGAATCCATCGTTGCCGATGAAGTAAAAGCACTAGGATATGAAACAACGACTGAAAACGGAAAAGTATATTTTGAAGGGGACGAACGTGCTATTGCACGTGCAAACGTATGGCTACGTGTCGCTGATCGTGTGAAAATCGTAGCTGCTCAGTTCCCTGCAAAAACATTTGATCAGCTTTTTGAACGGACAAAAGCGATACAGTGGGAAAAGTTCTTACCAGTAGATGCAGCATTCCCGGTACAAGGGAAATCTGTTAAGTCTACGTTATTCAGTGTTCCCGACTGCCAGGCAATCGTGAAAAAAGCAATTGTAGAACGCTTAAAACTTGCATATAAACGTATTGGATTTTTAGATGAATCTGGTGCAACATATAAAATTGAAATAAGTATTTTAAAAGATGTTGCGACAATAACAATCGATACGAGTGGAGCAGGTCTTCACAAGCGTGGTTACCGTCAAGATCAAGGGGAAGCTCCTTTAAAAGAAACGTTAGCTGCGGCCCTAGTGAAAATTTCCAAGTGGAGTCCTAATCGTCCATTCGTCGATCCATTTTGCGGATCTGGAACGATTCCGATCGAAGCAGCGATGATTGGTCAAAATATTGCTCCGGGCTTCAATCGTGATTTTCATAGTGAAGCTTGGTCTTGGATGCCTAAGACGATCTGGGATGATGTACGCAATGAAGCAGAAGATCTTGCTGACTATGATCAAGAGCTTCAAATAATTGGATCTGATATCGACCATAAAATGATTCAAATGGCAGAGCAAAATGCATTTGAATCAGGCTTTGCCGATATAATCACGTTTAAGCAAATGCAAGCACGTGATTTTACCACATCGTTGACAGATGGGGTTATGATTGGAAACCCTCCTTACGGTGAACGTATTGGGGAAATCGAAGAAATTGAGCAAGTCATTAGTGATTTAGGCCATTTGATGGGACAATATCCTTCGTGGTCAGTTTATATGCTTTCTTCTATGGAAAACTTTGAAAATGCATATGGAAGAAAAGCAACGAAAAAGCGGAAATTATTTAATGGTTTTATCCGAACAGATTACTATCAGTTTTGGGGTAAACGTTCTTAAAAAGTAAGGGAGACTTGGTTCTCCCTTTCTTTTACGTTATTCCCATATTGGATTTTAGATACGAAGGAAAATTGATGGAAGTAGGGAGTTTTACAATGAAAAATGCGTTACCGTTTCAATTATCAAAAGACCGTTCTTTCTTCGAGTCGTTAGGAGATTGGATGGGGGACGTTCTATACGATGAATTACCCGAAAAAGGGTTTGAATGCCGCGATGAACAAATTTTCATGGCCTATCAAATCGAAAAAACATTGAAAGAAAAAAATGTACTATTTGCAGAAGCAGGCGTAGGTACAGGCAAAACGATTGCTTACTTACTTCCTGCAATATCTTACGCACGCTATACTGGGAAACCAGCATTAATCGCTTGTGCGGATGAAACGCTGATCGAGCAGCTAGTAAAAGAAGCTGGAGACATTTTCAAAATTCAAAATTATTTAGATATTAAAATAGATGTACGTTTAGCTAAATCACGCGATCAATATTTATGCATGAAGCGTTTAGAGGAAGCGCAAAAGGATGGAGATAATGATTTCTTTATAGAAGAGATTGAAGATCTAATTCCCGATTTTGTGTATGGGCATTCCTCGCTTCAAAAGATTTATCCTTATGGCGAACGAAGCCAGTTTCCTGGTGTAAGTGATACGGACTGGCAAAAGGTGAATTATCATCCGACACAGCAATGTACAGTTTGTGACCTGAGAAATCGATGTGGTCAAACGATTCATCGTCAAAATTACCGAGAGTCAACGGATTTAATCATTTGTTCGCATGAGTTCCTAATGGAGCATATTTGGACGAAAGAGTCTCGTGTGCGAGAAGGGCAAATGCCACTTTTACCAGATGTGTCGATGATTGTGTTAGATGAAGGGCATTTACTTGAGTATGCAGCACAAAAAGCGTTGACGTATGAAGTACAAAGTGAAACGCTAATTCAGTTATTAGAACGTGTGATGGTCGATGGAGTTCGTGAAAAAACTTTGAATTTAATGGAAGTGCAACAAGAAACACATGACCGTATTTTCGGCATTTTAAGAAAAAACAGCACGGAAGAAGAAAGTGAACGGATGAAAATCGATAAAACACCTGAGCTTATACAAATGTGTAAACAAGCGATTCGAATTACAGACGATTTGCTAGAGGAGTTTGTATTTGAATCCGAGTTGTTTACGATTCCTGAATATGAACTTCGTATGGTGGAGGAATTTTTGGAGCAATATGCATTCTCTTTACGTTTATTTACGGAAAAAGGGGACGGCGTTGAGTGGCTGGAAATCATTGACGGACACGAAACACTAATTGTGATGCCACGTTTAGTCACAGATATTTTGCACGAAAAATTATTTACAGCTAAATTACCAATTGTTTTCTCTTCTGCAACTTTATCAATTGAAAAAGATTTTACGTATATTGCAGATTCTTTAGGGATTGAAAAGTACCAATCATTTTCCGTTGAATCTCCTTTTGACTACGATGAAGTAATGAAAATTTATACTCATAAGACAAGTCAAGAAGACAAAGTGAAGAAAGTAGACGCATTATTAGAAAATACGCAGCAAACGTTGATATTGTTTAAATCAAAAACAGCGATGGAACATTTCCGCTCTCACACGTCCATTTCTGGTAATATTGTATTTGAAGGGGATCGTGAGCTTTCGACGATTGTAAAAGAATTCCAAAATGGTGAGTATGCAACATTATGTTCCTATCATTTATGGGAAGGGCTTGATTTGCCACAAGAAGCTCTAACCCGGGTAATTATTTACGATTTGCCATTCCCATTAGCAGATCCATTATTTGATGCAAAAAGATCGTTTTCGAATGATCCGTTTGAAGAAGTGGAGTTACCGTTTATGTTATTACGACTGCAGCAAGGAATTGGACGTCTGATTCGTACTTCAAGTGACCATGGGGAAATTCATCTTCTATTAAATGAAGAAGAAGCAAAACTAGAAAGTCGTTTTACAGGGATATTGCCAACAACAATATAAAGTGGCTAACAAGGGGGAATTGGGATGACAGTGGAACAACAGTTTTTAGATTACGTGAAAAAGATTGGTGCATATAATGAAGCATTAGGGGTTTTGTATTGGGATATGCGCACAGGGGCTCCCAAAAAGGGGATTGATCAACGTTCGGAAGTTGTAGGAATACTTGCTACCGACGTGTTTAACTTATCTACTTCGAAGGAACTCAAAGGTTTATTGGACGGAGTAGAGTCAAACCTTGATCAAGCGGATATTGTAACGAAACGTACTTACGAAGAAGTGAAGAAAGAATATGATATGAGTAAAAAGATTCCCGCAGAGGAATATAAAAAGTTTGTCATTCTTCAATCTAAATCTGAATCTGTATGGGAAGACGCAAAAGCAACCAATGATTGGGCAATGTTCATGCCTTACTTAAAAGAAATGGTCGCAACGTTAAAGAAGTTTGTTAACTATTGGGGAGTAAAAAATGATAATCCATACAATGTGTTATTAGACCAATACGAGCCAGGTATGACGACGGACGTTTTAGATGAAGTATTTGGTGAGTTAAGAAGCCGAATTGTTCCATTATTAAAGAAAATAACAGATTCTCCGAACCAGCCGAAAACAGATTTCTTATTCAAACATTTTGATAAACAGAAACAAGAAGCATTTAGCTTAGATGTCTTAAAACAGTTAGGATATGATTTTGACGCTGGAAGACTAGACGAAACCGTACATCCTTTTGCTACAGGTTTAAATCGTGGAGACGTGCGAATCACTACAAAATATGATGAGTCTGATTTCCGTTCCGCTGTTTTTGGAACGATTCATGAATGCGGACATGCGATTTATGAACAAAATGTTAGCGAAGATTTGACTGGGACTCCTTTAGCAGGTGGTGCTTCTATGGGAATTCATGAATCCCAATCGCTTTTTTATGAAAACTTTATTGGACGCAATCCGAAATTCTGGGAGCAGAATTATGAAAAGCTACAAAGCTATTCACCAGAGCAATTCTGGGATGTTAAGATGGAAGAATTCTTACGAGCTATTAATGAAGTAAAGCCTTCTTTCATTCGAATAGAAGCAGATGAACTCACATACGCGCTGCATATTATGATTCGCTATGAAATTGAAAAAGGCTTGTTCAATGGGGACTTGCAAGTAGAAGATTTACCGGAAATTTGGAATGCAAAATATGAGGAGTATTTAGGGATTCGTCCTTCTAATGATTCGGAAGGTATTTTACAGGATGTACATTGGGCTGGCGCAAGTTTTGGCTATTTCCCTTCCTATGCCCTGGGATATATGTATGCTTCTCAAATGAAAGCGGCTATGTTAAAAGATATACTTAATTTTGATGAGTTATTTGAAAAAGGCGATCTGTCTCCAATCAAAAACTGGCTTACTCAAAATGTGCATCAATATGGAGCGTTGAAAAAACCGCTTGAAATACTAAAAGATGCAACGGGAGAAGGGCTTAACGGCAATTACTTGGCAGATTATTTAGAACAGAAATATACGAAAATCTATCAATTAGTATAAAGTAAAAGAGAACATTATATATCAAGTTTTACCCCTCTAAGTAGGTTGTGTAAAAAATCTGTGCATGCATGGAGACACAATTATGCTTAGAGGGGTTTTTCATGTCTTCCCTATAAGTAAAATACAAGCGAACAACAAATTATAGGTAATTGCATAGAATAAATAATACAATGGCCTAAAACATCCTCCAATTTGAAAATCATTTATCCTGAATTTACGGGCAGTAAGACTCCGACTTCAAGATGTAAGAAAAGCGAAAAGATAAGCGGGAGATCAACTGCTGGCATGCGCCCGATGAAATGATTCCAGACTATGTACGCAACATCGTGTTGCTCCTGCGCAAAGCTCGTCGCAAAATAAAAGAGCGTTTGCAACGTCTGTGTGACCCACATCGTGCGGGACACAACTAACAATCAGTGGAGGATTGACGGGGACTAAAAACGCGACGTCCATGTCGCAACGTCCTGTGCATCGAAAAAACCCACTGATTGAAGTTTCACTTTATATATAAAGAGTTAAAGCAATTCAGCTTCTAATTGTTAATTTATAAGTAAGGTGGGGATGAAAATTACATGTTTAACGGTCGATCTATACCAAAAATAAAATTTAATCCCGAAAAAGTAAGCGTGACTACTATTACTCATGATTTTCATAATATGAACAACGAAGGGAAGTTGCCTCTTCCCTGGTTTGACTTGGAAACTATGCAAAAGAGGCATGTTTCACAAAAAAATGTTTTTACTTTTTCAGCTACCGGAGTTGCTCATGATTTGCCTGCAGAGGAAAAAGTGGGACGTGAGACTGCTTTAGCTTCAGTTACTGCAGTAAAAACAGAGGATAAACTTGTTGCTTATAAAAGGAACGAAACTGCTGAGCTCCCCAAAAAACGAGAACGCCATAGGAGAAAGATGCAATATGAAACTTCTGTCGAGGACATAAAAAATGAGCCTACTATTCAATCTGCTAAGCATCCGAAAGTCAGCAAAAAGGCTATAAAAATTCCTTTCTCCCTCTTTGCGAAGATCCATACTTTCCGTTATCCACCAATCTCGATCGAAGCGAATACGAACAGTGTTTATCAAATCGAAGCTCAAGCAGAGCAGGACATAGTGTTTAAGTCTGAATCTAACCGTGAAATGGAAGATTCACCAGAATTTAATCTTACGAATGATCCTGATAAATATCCAAAAGTAAGTAAAAAAGCTATTAGAATTCCTTTCTTTCTTTTTGAAAAGATCCATAATTTCCGTTACCCTCCCATCTCAACCAAAGCGAATACAAATTTAGTTCCGCAAATTGAAGCTCAGGTGGAGCAGGAGATAGTATCCAAGTCTGAGCTGAACTTTGAAATGGAAGATGAAGTAGGGCTAGATGTTCTAGAAGATACACAAGAATTCAATCAACAGAAGCAAACTGATCAACTCAACAAAATGTCCAAAAAGACTATAAAAATCCCATTCTCTCTTTTTGAAAAGATCTATAATTTTCGTTATCCTCCCATCTCAACCGAAGCGAATACTAATTGTGTTCCACAAATCGAAGATCAAGCGGAGCAGGAGATAGTGTCGCCGGCTGAGCCTAATCTTGAAATGGAAGAGATTATAGCATCAGACACTATTGTAGATGATTCAAATGAAGATTATAAAAATAACTATGAAGACGATAAAACAAACCAATCAAATAAGTTAAGTGGACAGACTGAGACACGTTTAAGAAAGTTAACAATCCCATTCTCTACCTTCGTAGAAATCGATAACTTTCTCCATCCTCCATTATTCGGAAGTACAGATCAAAAGACATTTACATTTAATGATTCATCTGATAATAAGCCCCCTCAATTGGACACAAAATTAGTTGATACAGTCACTTATCTTCATGAACAACCATATTGCCACCTAATCGGATTTAAATCACATGAACTTATATTCTCTACGAGTAATAAAAGTATTGAACGAGAGAGTAATAACAAGCAAAAGGCGTACCATCGAGCTGTTGTCGTCTCAATTCATAATTCAATTTCTATGAAAGAAGGAGAAACAAATAAACCATATCCCAATCACAAGTATGTATATACTCGAGTTCCGGTAATAGTAGGGGAATATAATGTGGAAGTCTGTTTAGACGAAGATGTTTTATTTGAAGAGAAAGTTTATAAAGTAAAAGAACTTTCTAAAGTAGTAGAATTAACAAATTGCAAGTTTGTTCCAACTAAATATTCTCCTTCATCGACCGGTAAGGACCGTATTGCATTAAAAGGGAAATTATTTATGGAAGGAAATATTCATCAAAGTATTGAGTATGTTACAAGGATAAAAGTAGAAGAAAATTCCGAGTCGTTAAAAGAGGAACAATCTTCTCATCCACTTCATCAAAACATTGTTATAGAATTAATAATCCAGCTGCTACAAGTCCAAACGGTTATTAATCAGCAGTTAACCTAAATTTTTGGTAAGTGAATAGAATGTATGCTTAAGATTAATTTAATAATTCTACAATCAAAAGACATCTTTACTTTTCAAAATGTAAAGATGTCTTTTGTTATGCACTTTATTGTAGTTAGCTCAAAAAGCAGAATAATTGTGTAAATAGGAGGACTTTTTAATTCCCTTTCCTCTGTGTTAATTGCTTATGTCCCAATTTCGTTTATAACATACTTTAGAACGTAAGGAAGAATGAATGGAGGAAATAATACTTTGAGTGAGCAAAATGAAACAAGCAATGAGTATTGGCCTGAAGTTATTCCATGTCCGGTCGAGGCAAGGTCATTAACCCCATTAAGTGACGAACGAGCAACACCTTGTATAATTCCACCGCCCGCTACCCCAATCATTAAAGTTCCTGTTGTATTGGCAGAAACAACGATTCAAATCGTAGTGGAAGCAGATATTCCGCTTAATCCACCAGCCAGTGAAATTAAACGAGTATTCAAAGATGTTTTTCTGACACAGTGCAAACTTGTCCCTGTGCGTTTTGAAGAAGAATTGTGTGATGATACGGTTCGTACAGTAACGAGAGCAAAATTGTTTATAGAAGGATACATTCGTAAAGATATTGAGTATGCTACAACGAATTGTAATGATGTAATTCGGGATCGGATTGCCACAGTTCCATTTTCTGGTTTTGTTGATTTAGCAGATGACGACTTTTTCCTTTTCCCTGTTTTAGGGGATTCTTCAGAAAATAGATCACGGTTCATCAATCCGAAAAATAGTGAAACTCCACGTTTGGATAAATTCTTCTTTGAAAATAGCGTTTATTATAATGAGCAGCCATATGGAGAGCTAGTAAGTGCAAAATTCTTCGAAGTCGACTTCTCACCGTGCCCTACAGATGTAGATGAATCGTTTAATGTTTTGCGTGAGAAAATTGTGGTAGATCTTACTTTAAAAGTACTACAAGTAAGACAAGTAAAAGTTACCGCTTTAGGTCTATAATCTCTAAGCAAAATAAAAAGACATTACCTATTACAAAAGTTTAGAGATTAAAGAATTGAAACGCATACTATAAGATTAGTATTAAGTTTGGTCAATTGAATGAGCACTAATAACAAAAATTTGAAAGGAGGTGATATTGATGAGTGAACAAAATATTACAAATAGTGGAGATTGTTCCATTATTCGTCCGTGTCCGGTTGATGCTGTGACACTAACACCTCTATCTGATGAAGTAGCAAGACCTAATTTAGTTCCAGCGAATCTTAATCCAATCCTTAAAGTTCCTGTTGTATTAGCAGAAACCACTCTTCAAATTGTAGTAGAAGCGAATATTCCGCTTAACCCACCGGCAAGTGAAATTAAACGAGTATTTAAAGATGTTTTTATCACGCAATGTAAGCTTGTTCCTGTACGTTTTGGTGCGGAATCATGTGAAGGTAATGTTCGTACAGTAACGAGAGCAAAATTGTTTGTAGAAGGATTTATCCGCAAAGATATTGAGTATGCTACTACAAATTGTAATGGATTTATTCGCGATCGAATTGCTACTGTTCCATTTTCTGGTTTTGCTGAATTAACTCCTGGAGAATTTTTTGTTTTCCCAACAATAGGAGGTTCTTCTGAAAGCAGATCCCGATTTATTAATCCGAAGAACAGTGATATCCCACGTTTGGATAAATACTTCTTTGAAAATAATGTGTATTATAATGAGCAGCCATATTGCGAGTTAGTAAGTGCTGATTTCTTTGAACTTGATTTTTCACCATGTCCAACGGGTGTAGGTGAGTCATTTGATACTTTACGTGAAAAGATTGTAATGGATCTAACCCTCAAAGTATTACAATTAAGACAAGTGCGAGTAGATGCATTAGGCTTGTAATAATATCATTAAAGATTAGCTGTTTGAAAATAGATTTATATGACAAAAACGCTTGGTGCAAACCAAGCGTTTTAACAATGTTCACAATCTTACCCATTAGATTCTAGCAATGCTGTTTGAAATAGGCCGTTGATAGGAACTTTATCCCGCCTTAACGGGCAGTAAGACTACCAATTCAAGATTTAAGAAAAGCGAAAAGATAAGTGGGAGATCAAGAAAACCCCAACTGATTGAATTTTCACTTTATAACAAATATTATTTAAAACACCAATTACAATAGCTTAGAGAGTAAGTGATAAACCGCATACTATAGATTGAACGAGCAGTATATCATGTCAAATGATTGATAAATAAACTGCAAAATAGGAGAGGAGGTGATTTTAATGAGTGAACAAAATATTATGAGTAGTGGAGAGTGCCCTATTGTTAACCCATGTCCGGTTGATGCAGTGACATTAACACCTCTATCAGATGAAGTAGCAACACCTTGTTTAGTTCCATCAAACGTTAATCCAATCATTAAAATTCCTGTTGTGTTAGCAGAAACCACACTTCAAATCGTAGTTGAAGCGAATATTCCCCTTAATCCACCAGCAAGTGAAATTAAACGAGTGTTTAAAGATGTCTTTCTCACACAATGTAAACTAATTCCTGTCCGTTTTGGAACGGACGGATGTGATGGGAATATTCGTACAGTTACAAGAGCAAAATTGTTTGTAGAAGGGTATATTCGAAAGGATATCGAATATGCAACTTCAAATTGTAACGGTGTTATTCGTGATCGAATTGCTACTGTTCCATTTTCCGGTTTTGCAGAATTAACTCCTGGGGAATTTTTTGTTTTCCCGATAATCGGTTCTTCTTCCGAAAGCAGATCTCGATATATTAATCCGAAAAACGGTCATACTCCACGTTTGGATAAATTCTTCTTTGAAAATAATGTGTATTACAATGAGCAGCCATACTGTGAGTTAGTTAGTGCGGATTTCTTTGAGCTTGATTTTTCACCATGTCCTGCAAATGTTGGTGAATCATTTAGTGTTTTACGTGAGAAAATTGTAGTGGATCTTACACTGAAAGTACTGCAAGTAAGACAAGTGAGAGTGGATGCTTTAGGTTTAGGTTAATAGCAGATTAGTTTGCATACAAAAACGCTTGGTAAAAAACCAAGCGTTTTTATCATTACCACAATTTAAATCCTTTAGATCCCGGAGGTGCATTTTGAATCATATCAATTACTGGAACTGTATAAGCGAACAATATCAATGCGATACAAATTGTCAGCCATATTTTCCAGTTTTCCAATGCCATTGGTGTTTTCTCAGCATTTTCCGATACCTCACCAACTGGGAATTCTGTTTCTCCTTTAGGTGCAAACCACAGTAAATTTGCAACGATATAAAGAACTAACACGATTCCGATAAAAAGAATAGTACCACCGACCGCTTGTGCAATTTGATACGGAATCCACTCAGCTGCTTGCGCAGATCCTCCATAAGTAGAGAAGTCTGAACGTCTTGGTGCGCCGAATAGTCCAACGATATGCATCGCTCCTGACATGATGGACATACCGAACGCCCAAACGATTGCTTGAATAATTGCAAGCTTATTCATTTGTTTCGTTAAAACTCGACCAGTAAGGTGGGGAATTAACCAATAAGCAGCTCCAAAGAACGTTAACACAACTGTAGTTGCAACAGTTAAATGGAAATGACCTGTTACCCAAATGGTATTATGAACTAATTGATTCATTTGGTGAGAAGCGTTAATAATACCACCCGCACCTGCTGGAATAAAAGCAGCCATTCCGATAAACGGTACAAGGAAGCGTGCATCTCCCCATGGCAATTTTTTGAACCAGCCTAAAACACCTTTTCCACCCAATGCGCGACCTCTAATTTCAAAAGTAGCGAACATAGAGAAAGCGGTTAATAAAGAAGGAATAACAACCATTAATGTTAATACTACTTGTAGAAACTTCCAGAAAGAACTAATTCCAGGCTCCACTAATTGATGGTGAAATCCTACAGGAATCGAAAATAATAAAAACAACATAAACGATAATCTAGCAAGTGCATCAGAGAAAATTTTTCCACCAATAACTTTTGGAATGACTACATACCAAACCATATACGCTGGTAATAACCAGAAATAAACAAGTGGATGACCAAAGTACCAAAACAATGTTCGGGAAAGTAGTACATCAACTTTATCTACCCATCCTAAAGACCAAGGTAGTAGTTGGAATAATACTTCTACTGCAACTCCAAGTGAACATACAATCCACATAGACAAGTTAACTACTACCATAAAAGTAAGTAGAGGACTCGATTGTCCAGGATTCGCTTTTCGCCATTCTATATATTTACCAATTTGACCAGCTCCGCCGATCCACGAACCAACAATGACTAATGCCAAGCCTGCATAGAAAATCCAATGAGCTTGAAGTGGTGCATAAAAAGTATAAAGCACAGATGCTTGGTTAAGCAGAACCATTGTCGCAGAGGCGGTAGTACCAATGGTCATTACCCAAAAGCCGACCCAACCTAACATACGTTGTTTATCTGTCAACGTGCCAGATGTCCTGCTAACTGCGGCAATTTGGAAACCAAAAATGAAATAAGTTGTTAGTACAAGTCCGAGTAATACACCGTGAACAGTTAAAATTTGATAATAGCCAATTCCCCAAGGAAGTGTAAATGTACCAGACCGTACTAATGTTTGTAATAGACCGCAAAGTCCACCAATCGCTAATGCGATGAACGCGACGTAAATATGTGCCAGAGCTAATTTACCATCTCTTCTATCTACTTTTACTAAATCTTTTGCTCTTTCAGCTACAGTTGTCATTTTACTCTACCACCTTTAGCATGGACGTCATGGACGAATGTCCAACCCCGCAATATTCGTTACATAATATTAAATATTCTCCTGCTTTATCAACAGTGGTTATATATTCAGATACATAACCAGGTTCCAAAATCATATTAATATTGGTTCCAGCTGCCTGGAAACCATGTACTACATCTTTCGTTGTTGCAATAAACTTAACGGTAGACCCAAGTGGAACTTCAATTTCAGGTGGATTATAATAAAATGCCGAAGCAACAAAGACAACCTCGTAATCCCAATCTTTTCCTTCTACTTTATGAACACCCGGATTATTAAATGGTGCAATCTCATCGACCCGCTCAGGATCCACGTAAACTTTTGCACTTGGCGGATGGGAACCGTAATGGAAAGCACTAAATCCAACAACAACTAAAAATAAAACAAGTGAGCTGATTCCAAATGTGAGCCACCATTTTTCATATTTATGAATATGCATAGCTTCAAACCTCCAATAAATTAAAATCGATCAATAAATAAATAAAATGCCATAAACCATGTGATTATAATAAATGCGCCAAGAACACCAACCGAATAAAGTGTACCTTTTAAATCTGGTTCTTTCTCACGTTTCTTCGACATTTTATACACCTCCAAATTTTGTTCTTGTATAGTCATATCATAAATACATTTTTAAAGAGATGATGTGATAAAAGTCACACATAATAACCGATTGTGTGAACTAAATGTGAAGAATCACAAAATCTCATTTTTCACATTCCCAAAAAAGAGTTTACCAACCAAAGTAAATTGGTTATTCAGTCGATTTGTTTTTTAGTCTCTGGTTTATTTAGTTCGAGGAACGATAAATGGTTTAATAAGACATAACATGCTGATAACACGACTAACGCCAGTTGAGCACTACAGAACCATTCTAGTGGATACCTTATTGGTAATAGCGCGATGATTTCCTATTATTTACTTTTTAGTTTTCCAATAATGATAAGCATCTCGCTGCAGTGTTTTCCAGTTAATGGTTAAGGGCAACCAATCAGTCATTGAAAGCAACCAAATCTATTCGGTAAGCAACTAAATCAGCACAAGAGCAACCTAATTAATGATAAGAGCAACCAAATTGCTAGTGAAAGCAACCAATCCCTAAATAACAAGTTTCATTTGAAGGAGACCAGGCTGATTATTACAGATTATTTATAAACATTGCGCAAATCAGAGCTAATGTTGCGGGTACTGACTGTGATATTGTGCTATTTTATTAGACAGCTCAACTAAATAGAGTAGGTATTCTTTCTATAGCGTACTGGGATGTATGACTGCGGCAAGTACGGAGACTTTCTATTATTTACTGCGCAGTTTTTCAATAATGACAAGCTTCTCGATGCAATGTTTTCCAGTTATTGGATAAGGGAGACCAACAGTAATTGAAAGCAACCAAGTCTATTAGGAAAGCAACCAAGTCAGCACAAGAGCAACCAATTTAATGATGAGAGCAATCAAATTGCTAGTGAAAGCAACCAATCCCTAAAATAAGAGGTTTTCTTTGAATGAACCAATAAAAAAAGATCTCCCTTTAATGGAAGATCTTTTGACTGCTTGCTATTCATCAATCGTTAAAATAATCGTTACTTCACCAACATCCGCAATTACAACTGGTAATTTGAAAGCATGCTGGAATCCGAATAATCTGGACGTCCCAACTATAACAGTAGGGGGAGTAATATCAATGTCCACTCCATTTGCAGCTACCGTCGTACACAAGTTGCCAGCAATCATATTACCTAATTCTCCAGTGAATGATTCGAGCATCTCTCCTTCTAAAGGCATTCCGAACATAGTAGCTCCGATTTTAGAGAAGCCATTAGAAGTAGAATCTATTATTATTCGACCTTTAATATCACCAATAATTCCTATTAGTACACTCATTTCTGTTTGCTCAAAAGGTTGTACCATTAGAGAAGGGGACTTTATATCCATCGAAAGAGGGATAACTGATTTTAATGATTGGATTGTTCCATTTAATATTGTTTGTATATGCTTTGAAGCACTCATTTTTTCCCCATCCTTAACATATAGATAGTACAATTTTAGCATGAAAAAGCGGGAAAAAGAATAGAAATTGTAGAAAGTAGTGAAATAATGTGTTATGTTGTAAATGAGAATGGTTTTCAAATGTAGGGAGGATGATTTATATGCTAGCTCTATTCATTGGTTCTACTGTTTTGTTATTTAGTGGTATAACAGCCTATGTGTTACGTTCTATAGCCCCACAACCAAAATAATTCTACGATTTAAATCAAAAGAGGCATTTAAGTCGATTTTTATAAATTTTCAAATGTAAATTTTATTAAGAAAAAAATCACTAATTTTATTAGTGAATATACTATCTTACTAAATATCCCTAATAGCCGATTCTTTAGTAATGAATTTCGGTTATTAAAATAAGATTATGTAGGTATTAAGGATAAAAATTTGTCATTAAACATTTACCGCTCCTTTATTTGCTATTAATACGTAACTAATAAACTATTAATAGCAACAAAAATAATATTTGGAGGAGAGGTTTTCATGTTTAAAAAAGTTGGCCTTATCGCACTAAGTACCGGACTTGTTCTTTCGGGAGTAGGTTTAAGCAATGCAGATGCTGCAAAAAAAGAGGTTAATACTTCAAAAGTCAAAATGAATGAGAACGGACCTGTAGAAAATGTTATTTATATGATTCCGGACGGATTTGGAGCAAATCATGCAGCAAATTACCGTATCTTTAAAGGACAAGAAGCAGTATGGGATTCACATATTAAAGGAATGTATACTACATACTCAGCAAACGCTGATATTACAGACTCTGCAGCTGCTGGTACGGCAATGGCAGCTGGCGTTAAAACAAACAATGGTGTTATTGGATTTGATCCAGAAGGGAATAAGGTGAAGACAATTCTGGAAGCATCAGAGGAAGCAGGGAAATCTTCCGGCCTAGTTGCAACCTCTACAATTACACATGCAACTCCGGCTAGTTTTGCATCACATGTAGAACATCGTAGTAATGAAACAGAAATTGCTCGCCAATACATCCAAGAAAGCGGTGTAGATGTAATTTTAGGCGGTGGTAAAAATAATTTTGTACCTGTTTCAGATGGTGGCAAGCAAACGGAATTGGACTTAATCGATGAAGCACAAGAAAACGGATTTGAATTTGTTGAAACACGTGCACAATTAGCGAATGCTAAAAATATAAACGTAGAAAAAGGCGATAAATTACTGGGTCTATTTGCAGACGAAGCACTAGCTCCTGAATTTGATCGTGTGGAAACTGAAGAGCCAAGCTTGGCAGAAATGACTGAAACGGCAATCGATGCCCTAAATCAAGATAAAGATGGTTTCGTCTTAATGGTAGAAGGAAGCCAAATAGACTGGGCAGGCGAGGAAAACGATGCTGGCTACGCAATGCATGATACAAAAGCTTTTGAAGAAGCAGTGCAGGAAGCAATTGAATTTGCAGAACAAGATGGCAAAACATTAGTAATTGTCGCTGGAGATCATGAGACTGGTGGAATGTCAGTTGGTTCAGCTACTTCATCTGATGCTGCAGCCGCTATTCTAAAAAATGTAACAGCTACTGGTGGCTTCATGGCTAGCCAATTAAACAAAGACCGTTTAAATGTAAAAGAGGTCATTTTAGAATATACGGGACTTGAATTATCGGTGGAAGAAGAAAGAACTATTCAACAAGCAGAAGATGCAAAGCCTGCTATTAATAAAGTGTTAAGTGAACGTGCAGGTATTGGCTGGACTAGATACGGCCATTCTGCAGCGCCCGTTCCTGTTTTTGCATTTGGTCCGCAATCATATAAATTTGTAGGATTCCACGACAATACAGAACTGCCAAAAATTATTTCGGAAGCGATGAAGCTTAAGTAAATCTAGAAAAATAATTAGACTGTAGACAAGCCCTGAGAATATCGGGGTTGACTACAGTCTTTTTTTAATACTTTTCTTCTGTTCTTGCCATGTTTTTAGCGTAAAAAATTTCATCCATTTCGGTTTTCAATTTTTTGGTGATAGCTGTTTTTTCTTCCTCAGTTAACTCGTCTTCCCGGTATCCGAAAAGATAGTTATTTAAGTCAAATTTCTTTAGCTTGCATTTTGTATGAAAAATATTTTCTGGGTATACATTCACATCAATCATTTGATAATATTCCTGTAAGCTTTCGGGAATATAGTTTTGAATAGAATTGATATCATGATCGATAAATAACTTATGACCTGTTACATCTCTAGTAAAGCCACGTACTCGATAATCCATTACCATGACGTCCGTCTCAAATGAATGAATCAAATAATTTAGTGCCTTTAAAGGAGAAATTTCACCGCAAGTGGAAATATCAATATCCGCACGGAAGGTACTAATTCCTTCATCCGGATGATATTCCGGATAAGTATGAACAGTTATATGACTTTTATCTAGATGACCGACGACTGATTCAGGTAACGGTCCTGGTGATTCTTTAAAAGAATCGACGGGAGTATCATCAACAGGTCCTTCCGAAACTAAAATAGTGACACTTGCTCCCTGCGGTTCATAATCTTGCTTGGCAATATTTAATACATTCGCCTCAATAATATCTGCCACTTTCGTTAAAATTTCGGTTAAACGATCCGCATTATATTGTTCGTCGATATAGTCAATATAAGCTTCTCGTTCTTCTTTTGATCGCGTATAGCAAATATCATACATATTAAAGCTTAAAGTCTTCGTAAGGTTATTAAAGCCATGTAACTCAATTCTTTGCTTAGGAGTTAAACTCATTTTGAAACTCCTCTCTTTCATATAATTTTGGGACTAGTTGAAACGATATAATAAGTATGCGTTAAAACTAATTTCAGATACCCGTACCTTTATCTTTCCACAAAGCCCTTTTTCTAAAACATTTGGTACTGCTTTTAAAGTGTCTGAGCTAAACAATCTTCTTTGTCCATACAAATGGGGTCTATTTTTGGAACATTTTCTGCTATGATATAAACTATATTGTCGAAATATAAAGGAGTAGTTTTTTCAAATGGTCAATTCAGCGGAATTACATAACATTAAAGAACAAAACGCATTACTAGCTGCATTATTTCACGAGCAACAAGATGAAGAACGATTTGCGAAGGCAAAACTATTTGCGCAGAAATTAGAGCAAGGGACTTTCACCATTGCTTTTGCAGGGCATTTCTCCGCAGGAAAATCGAGCATGATCAATGCGTTAGTAGAAGAACAGCTGTTACCAACAAGCCCAATACCTACTTCTGCAAACATAGTTACCGTTCAAAAAACTGCAGAAAATTATGCACTTGTTCACTTTGTTGATCAAGCTCCTGTTAAATTCTCAGGTGAATATGATATTGGGTTAGTAAAAAAATATTCCAAGGATGGCAGCCAAGTTTCTCAAATTGAAATTGGTCATAAATCTTCAGGGTTACCGGCAGGTATTAGTGTGATGGATACACCTGGAGTAGATTCTACAGATGACGCGCACCGAGTTTCAACTGAATCTGCACTCCATTTAGCTGATATTGTATTTTATGTAATGGATTATAATCATGTCCAATCCGAACTTAATTTCCAATTTACAAAGCAATTACTTCATTATAATGAAAATGTGTATCTGATCGTAAACCAAGTGGATAAACATCGAGAAGAAGAGCTTTCCTTTGAAGCATTTAAACAATCGGTAGAGAATAGCTTTCTCGCTTGGTCAGTGGAGCCAAAGGATATATTTTTTACTTCTTTAAAAGACAAGGCATTTATACATAATGATTTTCCGAAGGTTCAGCATATCGTGCAGCATTCCATTGATCATAAAGAAGAGCTCTTTATCACTTCTGCGAAAAGCACGCTTAAGAAACTAGAAGATGAACATATGCATTTCTTGGAAGATGAAAAAGAAACATGCTTCGAAACTTTCGAAGAAGAGCTGACAAGAGTAGAATGGGATAACAAAGAAGAGTTAAAAAAACAATTAGAGCTATCCGAAACGCATGTAAAATTGCAAGATGCAGGTCTTTGGAAAACTGAATTCGAAGAGGGTCGAAAATCGCTTTTACAAAATGCTTCCGTCATGCCTTATGAAATGAGAGAAGCGCTTAAAATATATGCGGAAGCGATGCAAAGCTCATTTAAAGTAGGATTTTTCAACAGTAAAAAGAAAACCGAAGAGGAAAGAGCAACTCGCCTGCAAGCAGCGAGCGACCTGTTAGAAAAGATTGTAGAGACAAATATTGCTTCCCATTTAAAACAGTTAATGAAACATATGCTAAAAAATGTGTCGTTACTTTCAGATGAAAAAGCACTTGAAATAGAGAATACAACTTTTCCATTACCAATATCCATTATAAAAGAATCACTTCATGAAGGTGCCAATACTTCCGGAGATGCAATACTCCATTTTGCCAACCGTGTACAAGATGCGATCAATCGATTTTTCGTAAGGGAAACAGATAGTTGGAAAATTGAAATGGCGAAACAAATAAATGAACATCCAATGGAAGAAAACGAAAAAGTAGAGCAGAAAATTCTTCAATTAAATAAGAAATTGCTGGCCATTCATACAATAGAAGAAATGGAAGACAAAATGCAGGCATTTACAAAGGAAATCAAAACTCCTTCACTTGCTATTCGGAAGGAACGAGATTCCCTACTCATCGAATGGGAAAAAGAACGAATTGCATTTGAAAATGCTATTACAGAATATGATGAAACTAAGCAAGAGATAGAAGAAAACGTTGTACAAGTAATAGAAGAAAAGCAGCAAGAAGTGAAAGAAGTGGATTTCTCACAAGAAGCTGTACTTAGAAGAGCCAACAAAATGGCAGAAGCAATCGGACAACTTCCTGCATTTAAAGAAGCAGCAAATTATCTAAAGAAAAAAGCAAGTAGAGTGGAACATCAACAGTTTACAATTGCGTTATTTGGAGCCTTTAGTGCTGGTAAGTCTAGTTTCTCCAATGCATTAATGGGAGAAAATGTATTGCCAGTATCGCCAAATCCAACGACTGCTGCGATCAATAAAATTCAACCAGTTACAGAGGACCATCCTCATAATACAGCGGATGTGACGTTAAAAACAAAGCAACAGCTATTAGAGGATGTCCAATTTGCCTATAGTATGCTTGGTGTGACGATTTCTTCATTGAAAGAAGCTTTTGAAAAAGCGCCAACTATAAAAGAGCAATCCGTAGTAGAAGAGGTTCATAAATCATTTATCGTGGCCTTTCATAAAGGGTTTGCAGAATACGAAGCAAATCTTGGGCAAACGTTACGTGTAGATGCAGAAGAATTTCATCGCTTTGTCGCGGAAGAATCTCGCAGCTGCTTTGTAGATTTTATCGATTTCTATTATGACTGTGAGTTAACAAGACTTGGTGTTACATTAGTTGATACACCAGGAGCCGATTCGATTAATGCTAGACATACTGGTGTTGCATTTGACTATATTCGAAATGCAGATGCCGTTCTGTTTGTGACTTATTTCAATCATGCGTTTGCAAAAGCGGACCGGGAATTTTTAATTCAGCTTGGTCGAGTGAAGGATTCCTTTGAGCTAGATAAAATGTTCTTCGTCGTCAACGCGATTGATCTTGCCGCAAATGAGGAAGAAGAGGCGCTTGTCAAAAATTATGTACAAGGTGAGTTACAAAGATTTGGCATCAGATTCCCGCGGGTATATGGTGTTTCAAGCCTACAAGCCTTACATGAAAAACAAACGAATGCTCCGTTACATGAAGGAATGTTCCAATTCCAAGAAGCATTTTATCAATTCTTAGCGCATGATTTGAAACGAATGGCAGTAACGACATTGGAAGAAGAAACAACGCGTCAACAAATGAAATTGCACCAGATGATTGAACAAACAGAAATGAACTTAGCTAGGAAGGATGAAAGGCTAGGAGAATTGCGCACGTTAGAACAAAATATACGGAAGCGTTACACCAATTCTAAAGGCGCATTAATTGCAAAAGAAGCGAAGCAGGAGCTGGAAACATTGCTTTACTATTTATTGCAAAGAGTCTATTACCGTTTCAATGAATTTTTTAAAGAAGCGTATAACCCGTCCTTATTTTCAAACAGGTCAGCCAATGCCGCTCTCGACATCGCATTGAAAGATATATTAAATATGCTGCGTTTTGATATCGAACAAGAGTTACGTGTAACCAACTTCCGTTTATTGCAATTTATCCAAAAACAAATGACGGAGCTAGAAAAAGAAGAGATGCGCGTGTTAAAAGACTGGAATCCAAGCTTTACCTACACGCCACATGAATTCGAAAATCAAGATTTACTGGACTTTGAAGGACCATTCCAGCATATTCAAAAATATGAGCAAGTAAAATCCTTGTATAAAAACAACAAATCTTTTTTCGAGAAAAACGACAAAGAAAAATTGCGTGACTCTCTTTCCGAACAAACAAAAGTGGAAGCGGAAAGCTATCTAAACGACCAACAAGAGCGACTTTTTAAGTGGGCAGAGCAATATGCTGATATGGAAGCGGAAGCAGTTCGTTTGAAATGGTTAAACGATTCGATTAGCCAGTTAGATGCTGAGCGTGCACTATTAGAGCAAGAGGAAATGCTAGCGAAATGGAAAGAACTGTATGCTATAATTTCAAACTAAAGGGGCGAGTTATATGACGAACGTTTTTATTAATTGGGAAGATGTACAGCCGGAAAAAGTGCGTTTCATCGATACACGATTTGATTTAGCCAAGAAAGCGGCAGGTCCAAATATGTATAAAGAAGGTCATTTAGAAGGGGCAATTTACTGGGATCTCGAACAGGATTTATCCGATATGACAAGTAATAAGGGTCGTCATCCGATGATTTCAAAAGACAAAATGACAGAGCTATGCAGACAAGCGGGACTTCAACTAGATGACGCTATTATTGTTTATGATCAAGGTGCTTCTCCGTTTGCGTTAAGAGCGTACTTTTTACTGGAATGGGCAGGATTTACGAATGTGTATGTATTGCGTGAAGGATATGAGGCGGTGAAAGGGTTATTCCCAATTTCAAAAGAAGAGCCCGAGATATCTCTTTCCAATGTAGAACCAAATTGGAATGATGCCGTTTATTTGGATGTGGAAGATGTAAAGAAAGTAGTAGCAGGGGAGCTAGAGGGACAGCTTGTAGATGCTCGTGCGGCTTTTCGTTTTAAAGGAGAAAGAGAACCAATTGATCCTATTGCCGGGCATATTCCGACTGCCATTAATTTTGATTGGGAGCAGTTGAAAGAAGACGGCAAGTTTTTAGAAAAGGAAATGCTAGCAGAACAACTGCAGCATGTAACCGATAAAAACAAGCCGGTCATCGCATATTGCGGAAGCGGCGTTACTGCAGCACCACTATATGCCGGATTAAAAGAGGCTGGTTATTCTAATGTAAAATTATATGTAGGAAGTTACAGTGACTGGATCCGAGAAAATGAAGTAGAGCAAGACTGATGTTAAGCAGGCCCCATGACTACTAGCGTAGATATGGGGCCAGTACTTGCCTATTTTTGAAACAGTAGCTTTTTGTTTACATATGCGACGTTTTCGTTAACAATAATTTCAGCGTAAGGAAGTCCAAAAGCAGTATAAGCAATAATGACGGAAGACAGTGGTTCACCTTCCACTTCCTCCATCGATTCAATTGCATATGAAACGATCAATGACTGTTCCAGCGTGTTACTAAATATGTCTGCAGTCGTTTCTAATGCATACGCTGCAAAATCCTTTTCCGAATCGTTCTCATAATTTTGTATATTTGATTCTAAAAAATAAGTAGGTAAAAAAGCGTAAATTCCGATGATGAGTAATCCCAACTTAAATAGCCCTTTGCGTACTCTTTTATTAACAATCCTTCTAATCCTTTTAGCCATTTTAATCAACCCCTTGTAAATTCACCGAATGAAAAATCTCTTAATATTCTATTCAAGCTAAATTACAAATAATCCACTATTTTTTAATCTACTGATGTCGGAAAATTTCACGAGTAAACAAAATGATTTCTTTTATACAACATTTCCGTTATAATAAGTTGTCGTATGTGAACAATTGGGGTATAATAGGCGAATTGTATACGGATGAAATGAGGGCTAAAAAATGAAAAAATCAATATATGGTCTAACAAGAGACCAGTTAATAGAATGGTTATTAGAACATGGACAAAAGAAATATCGTGCCGAACAAGTTTGGGACTGGTTATATATTAAACGAGTACAAAGTTTTGATGACATGACTAATGTAAGCAAAGAATGTCTAGACATATTAAAAGAGAACTTTGTGATCCAAACGCTAAAAGAATCTGTAAAACAAGAATCAGCAGATGGTACGATCAAATTCCTATTTGAAATGCAAGACGGCAACTTAATCGAAACAGTACTAATGCGTTTTAAATACGGCTTATCGGTTTGTGTTACAACCCAAGTCGGCTGTAACATCGGCTGTAGTTTCTGTGCTAGTGGATTACTTAAGAAAAATCGTGATTTAGATGCAGGCGAAATTGTTGGACAAATTATGAAAGTACAACAGCATTTAGACCAAATGCAAAAAGACGAGCGTGTAAGTCATATCGTTGTTATGGGTATCGGAGAACCATTTGATAACTATACAAACCTGATGAGTTTCTTACGCACTGTCAACGATCAAAAAGGTCTAGCTATCGGTGCTCGTCATATTACCGTTTCGACAAGTGGACTTGCGAAAAAAATTATGGACTTTGCAAACGAGAATATTCAAGTAAATCTTGCAGTATCATTACACGCACCAAATGATGAATTACGTACAAAAATCATGGTGATCAATAAAGCATTCCCAATTGAAAAAGTAATGGCAGCAGTAGATTATTATTTAGAAAAAACAAATCGCCGTATTACATTTGAATACATCTTACTAAAAGACGTAAATGACCATGTGGAAGAAGCGCAGCAACTAGCGAAGCTACTCGAAAACAAACGTCATTTATCGTACGTCAATCTGATTCCATACAATCCAGTAGACGAGCATGGACAATACCAACGTAGCTCTGAAAAATCAATCAGTGCCTTTTTCCAAACGCTGAAAAATCACGGAATTAACTGTGGAGTTCGCATGGAACAAGGAACGGATATTGATGCAGCATGTGGACAGTTACGTAGTAAACAAATCAAAAAAGAAAAAGTGAAAAACTAAAAAACGCATTCGCCCTATGGGCGATGCGTTTTTTCTGTAGATTCATCCTGTTTAGCTGGACGTTCATCAATTGTATGCTTATATGCATAGCCTTTGTTAACAGTATAGATGCTAAGCGCAAGTATAATGATAAACGTAAGTGCCCCAATGATAAAAACGGTTGTCATACGATTCCCTCCGTACAATTATGTATACAACTATCATAGCATGTTCAAAAGCTAAATGTTAACCTTTCAGGCCAATAACTGCATTCGGTTCCTGCAATAGATAGTTACTGCCGGGGATTTGTTTGCATTGTTTTTTGATCTGGCTTGCAAGCTCGGACAGTTCATAAATAGATTGAGTATTTTTATTAGACACTCCTGCGATAGAAATAGTTAGAAGCGGAAATGATTCCTCGATTCCGTGTCTATTTTTGGATATGATATATCCTTTTAAATAATCCTGTGCATGATAGAATTGTTCCACGGATTTATCGAATTCCTCAATAATTTTTTCACAAAGCTGTTTACTTTTGGAAGCCGCCGTTATTAAAAGGAAGTCATCCCCACCAATATGACCTACAAATCCATCGGGCGGGCAGCTATTCTCAATAATCTCTGCTAAATGCATAATGACTTTATCTCCTTTTTCAAATCCATACACATCATTATAAGGCTTAAAATTATCAATATCGAAATATAAAACAGTCATATCTGTATCTGCGTCTATACAGCTTTGTAGCTGCTGCTCGATCATCAGATTTCCAGGCAACTCAGAAAGCGGATTCAAATGCTTGGCGTAGTCTATTTCTAGCTGCATACTTTTTTCGAGCAGATCTTTTACTGTCACAACACCGAAATACTGATCATCTTTCGTCACAGTTATGAAATCATACAAATGAAGCGGATCTCTTTTCATTGCTATTTTTGCTACTACATCTATCGGGGTTTCTGCATCTACTTTCATATAGTTACGGCTCATGATCACAGCGATTGGCTTTTTGTTATATAAACTATATCCATATGGGCCGCTAAACTTGAGGTGCAGTTTATTTCTAGTTATAACGCCGATCAATTTATTGCCATCTTGAATACAAAAACCAGGAAGTAAATCGTTAGCTTCCATTAAATTGCTTACCTTAGAAATAGGCATTTGACTGGGAATGGTCTTTAACGGAGTCGCTATTTGTTCGATAGAAGTATCCGTTAAACGGTTTCTACTAACGCGATTTTTTCTAGAAACTTCTGCTTTGATGATTGTTTTAACTTCCTCACGTATTGGATATAATTGTGTCGCTGGTTTTTGTATAAAATAGCCTTGTCCAAAATGCACCCCGATATCAATTAATGTCCGAAGCTCGTCCTTTGTTTCTATTCCTTCAGCGATAATATTTATTTGAGAGTAATTTGCAAATTCACTTAAAGAACTCACTAGCAATTGTTTCGTTCGGTCCCGGTCAATATCCCGAATAAGTTTCATGTCCAGTTTCATATAATGCGGGCGCACATCCGTAATAACATTTAACCCCGAATAACCCGCTCCTACGTCATCTACTGCAATTTGATAATATTGGTTTTTGTAATGATCGATTGTGCTGATAAAATCTTTTAAATTGTTAATCGCTTCTCTTTCTGTAATTTCAAATACAATGCTATCTGCATCCATGTGAAATTTAGATAAATATTCTTTAGTGAAACCTTGCTTGAATTTAGAGTCGTTCATGATATTAGGATTAACGTTTAAAAACAGTTTTCCTTCCGCTTTTAAATCATGCGCGCATTTCAAAGCATTTGCTCGACATAAATTTTCAAGCTCCCAAAGCTGTCCATTTTTTAATGCATAATCAAATAACATTTCCGGGTTATGTAATACTGTATTCGCAGGCCCTCTTGATAACGCTTCGTAACCATAGATTTGTCCACTATGCAGCGAAATAATAGGTTGAAAGACTGTTTGGATTGCTCGCTCTTTTAATATATAGGAAAATAATTCTCCGTAATCATGATCTTCAATTGCCATTTTACTAATTCCCCCTAAAATGAACAGACACTGTTCAATCTATATTATAGTTTCGAAATATCTAGCTAGTGTAAAGTGCATGTAAATAATTGATTGCAAAAAAAGGACTTAATTTCGAGTAAGTTTTTCAATAAGAAATGATTGCTTTCGATGACAAATTGGTTGCTCTCATTGACCAACTGGTCGCCCTTATCCAATTACTGGGATATTGCAGTCGGATGAAGTGTTCATTAAGTGCGTTATCTAGAGACGCATAAGTATAAGCCATACTTATTTACAGGTTTGTAATATATCAAATAATTCATAATGTTATTGACTATCAATCATTTGCAGTGTAACATATGTATAAATTCATACTTTAGCGAGTTGAATCGCTAATGTAAATGATTTAATAGGGGGTTAAATAGAGATGAAGAAATTAGCTTTAATAATATTTGCAGCTGTATTATTTTTAGCAGCATGTGGGGGAGAGAGTGGGCAAAGCCCGGAAGCAAATGCAAAGGAAGACAAGAAAACATTTAAGATTGGTGTTACACAAATTGTCGAACACCCATCGTTAAATGCAGCATATGACGGGTTTCAAAAAGCTTTAGAAGATGCTGGTTTGGACGTTGAGTATGAAGTTCAAAACGCTCAAAATGATAATAGCCAAAATACAACTATAGCAAACAACTTAGTAAGCGCAGGAGTAGATCTTATTTTTGCAAACTCCACACCAAGTGCTCAAGCAGTTGCAAGTGTGACAAAAGATATTCCAATCGTTTTCACATCTGTTACAGATGCAGTAAGCGCTGAATTAGTACAGTCAATGGAACAACCAGGTGGAAATGTCACTGGAACTGTTGATACGCAGCCAGATGCAATTCCAAGTACAATCACCTTTCTAAAAGATGAGCTAGGTGCAAAAAATGTAGGTATGGTGTTTAACGCAGGAGAACAAAACTCACGCGCACAAGTAGATGCAGTAAAAGAGCAAATGAGTGCTGTTGGATTAAATGTAGTAGAAGCGTCTGTATCTACTTCAGCTGAAGTAAAACAGGCTACTGAATCGTTAATCGGAAAAGTAGATTCCTTATACATTATTACGGATAACACAGTTGTTTCTGCACTTGAATCCGTTATCTCTGTTGCAAATGACAATAAGCTTCCTATGATGGTAGGCGAATTTGACTCTGTTAAACGTGGAGGATTAGGAGCTTACGGTTTTGAATACTTTGATATCGGTTATGAAGCAGGAGAAATGGCGGTAAAGATTTTAAATGGTGAAAGCACACCAGCTGATTTACCAGTTCAATATCCACAAAATTTACGATTTGTTCTAAACAAAGACACTGTAGATGCCCTTGGATTGGAAGTAAAAGATGAGTGGAAAGCAGAATTTGCTGAATAGATAGGAGTTTGATTCTTTATGTTTACAGCTATTTTTGGATCTGTAGAGCAAGGAATCATCTATGCAATTATGGCACTCGGAGTGTATTTAACATTCCGAGTGTTAGATTTTCCTGATTTAACCGTAGATGGAAGTTTCGTTACGGGTGCAGGAACAGCAGCGATGATGATTGTGTTAGGATATCATCCGGTCATTGCAACAATTGTTGCAATTATAGCTGGTTTTATTGCAGGATGTATTACTGGATTGTTACATACAAAAGGGAAGATCAATCCTTTATTGTCTGGGATTTTAATGATGATTGCTTTATATTCGATTAACTTACGGATCATGGGATTCACCGTGGAGAATTCCGTTGGACGGCCGAATATTCCTTTATTGAATTCAGAAACTTTGTTTAGTCAATTTAACAATTGGTGGGGAAGTTTAGGGGTCAATGAAGCAATTAATAATGTTTTAAGCGGAATTGGTGTGAAGTCATTACCGCAGACTTGGGGAACAATTATCATCGTTTTTGTTTTAGTTGTACTGATTAAGTTGATTTTCGATTGGTTCTTAAAAACAGAAGTAGGTCTGGCTATTCGTGCAACTGGTGATAACAAAAAAATGATTCGCAGTTTTTCAGCGAATACAGATAATCTAGTTATCGTTGGACTTGGAATTTCCAATGCACTCGTCGCGTTTTCTGGTGCATTACTTGCACAATATTCGAAGTTCGCGGATATCGGAATGGGTATTGGGATGATTGTTATTGGTTTAGCGTCTGTTATTATTGGAGAAGCAATATTTGGTACAAAATCAATCGTGCGTACAACACTTGCTGTCATTGCAGGGGCGATTATTTATCGAATCATACTTGCGTTTGCACTTCGTATCGATTTACTGGATACAGGAGATATGAAACTAATTACGGCTTTGATTGTAATTATTGCGCTAGTACTACCAAATTATTTTGATAAACGTCGAGAGAAAAGTAGAAAAGCAAAACGACATGCTGAAAGAATGGCAAGTTCGACTATTGTAACAGAGCAGGAGGGGAAAAACCTTGCTTAAATTACAGGCGATTAATAAAATTTTTAATGAAGCGACAGCTGATGAAAAGATTGCACTAGATCACATAAATCTCGACCTAAAAGCAGGAGATTTTGTCACGGTTATTGGTAGTAATGGTGCAGGAAAATCAACGATGTTAAATATGATATCAGGAGCACTTACCCCTGATTTTGGTGAAATAATAATTGACAATAAAGATGTAACAAGACTGCCAGAATTTAAGCGCTCCCAGCTAATAGGGCGTGTCTTTCAAGATCCTATGGCAGGCACCGCACCGACAATGACGATTCAAGAAAATTTGGCAATTGCTTTTTCTAGAAATAAAAAACGAGGCTTAAGAAGCGGGGTAGACAAACAGCGAAAAGAGTTTTTTCTGCAATCGCTCGAGACGCTGCATTTAAATCTAGAAAATCGATTAAATGCAAAAGTTGGACTTTTGTCTGGCGGGGAAAGACAAGCACTTTCGCTATTGATGGCAACATTCACAAAGCCATCCATCTTATTACTAGATGAACATACTGCAGCATTAGATCCGTCTAGAGCAGAATTGATATCCAATTTAACGAAGCAGCTTGTAGAAAAAGATCAATTAACGACACTAATGGTGACACATAATATGCAGCAGGCATTAGATCTTGGAAATCGACTAATCATGATGGATAAAGGACAAATCATCTTAGAAGTCGGGGAAGAAGAAAAGAAAGATTTAACGATCGCAAAACTAATGGATGAATTCCAACGGATTCGCGGAGAGAAATTAACGAGTGACCGAACATTATTGTCTGTCTAAACAAAAGAACAGTTTATACTTGCAGGACTCGTTATTTAATATGAAGCGGCTACTAAATGAAGAATTTAGTAGTCGTTTTTTTTTGATTATTTTTCTATGGTATAATTGTGTGTAAATTCAATAAAATTAAAAAGGAGTTCCCTTATGAAACTCGATGATAAACAGAAGCGGATTCAAATAAAATATAGGCAACAATTATACCAAAAGAACCGAGTAAACAATAAAAACTACCTAAAAGAAGTGGTTATTACATTTTTAATCCTAATAATAATGCTCCTATTTTTTATTCTTACTGACTACGATCTCTTTCCTTCCTACCGATACTATCGATTTTAAGATACAATTAATTGTAAATACCAATGGAAGAATAGGCAAAAGGATATCCATTGCTCAGGAATATTCATTATTCTTTTTTCTAAGATTATTTGTTTCCTTCACCAAGTGTAAAGCTATTATAGTGACATTTTGTGAATTTACTAGGATTAGCAGTAGGCATCTATTATGTAAGCGTGCTGGGAAACAAAAGTTTCTTATAGTAGAGAGGCTCCAATCTAATTGTGGGACAGCTGGGAGGAGATGTTTTGTATAGAATCCTTAAAATTATACTTGGTGTTTTAGGTAGTTTGTTGCTAGTGATCGGATTTGTTGTAGTTGTTTTTTTATTAGAGATGAAGCCGGATAAAGAGGAAGAAGAAAAGATAAAGCTTCAAGCAGAGCAGTACTTAGAAGATCGATTTGATGATAACTTTGAGATATATGATGCTTTTTATGACAATATGGGGAACTTTAATTTTGAGTATGCAGCCATGGCAAGAGACAAAGGAAGCAGTACACAATTTTTTATTTATTATGATGAAGGAACGAACCAATTGGTAGACACTTATATCGCTGATAAATGGGAAGATGATTTAGAGGATGAAATACGCCCTTTTGTTAAAGAGTATTTTGGAGAGACAACGAATATGCTTGTTTTCATCGGCGATAAAAACATTGGGCAAGAATTAGATATTAACCCTCTTGAGCCAAGAAGTTATAAAGAGTTTAATGTTACACCTACTATCCGTATTACAGTTCCCCGCAAAAGGAACGATAGGGACGAAAAAATGCTTGATGAGTTCATATCTTTCCTAAAAAGCGATAGTAAATTGCAACATGGGTCGGTTATTATGGGGTATGTTGCAGAAAATGGTGCGATTTTAAATGATGAATGGAGTAAAAAATTCTGATTAGGTACTTTCTTAAATTAGTATAGCCTTTAGTTGAAAGACTAATAAGAGAAGATCAGCTGTAGCAGTCGTGAAATTAAATATTTTCCATTGTCTATTGCGTTTTAATTCAAAATAATATAGGCTATACAAAACCTATATAAAAAGCGATGAAAAGAAGAGTAAACATACGTACTATCTACAGAGACCTCTGCTAGCTGAAAAAGAGGGATATGAAATGTGTTGAAACAAGGCTTGGAGCTGTGCATTGGATTTGTTTGCTTGGAACAATGATGATGCAACGTATTCTCACGTTAACGAGATAGGGTATCGCTAGTGGAGATTTATGCACAAAGCCGTACTTGATAAGACTTCCGCAGCAATGGGGAGGTGAACTGGGGTGGCACCGCGATATGACTCGCCCCCAAGATGAAAATCTTGGGGGTGAGTTTTTTTATTTTTGTTTTACAAAAAATAAAATGGAGTGGTGCATATGTCTAATTGGAAGTATCCTTTCATGCTGCTTGGAGGAATAGGAATTTCAAATGTGGGAGCTTGGGTTTACCTAATCGCGCTAAACTTAATTATATTAAATGAAACAGGATCTCCTCTTGCAATTGCTTTATTGTATATACTTGGCCCTATTGCAACGATATGTTCGAATATTTGGGCAGGGAGTTTCATTGATCGGGTAAATACACGGCGACTTATGATGGCATTGGACGTTTTCCGAGCACTATGTATTGCGTTCATTCCCTTTTTACCTTCCCTTTTCTATGTGTATATACTAGCGTTTATCATTAATATGGGAAGTGCTATTTTTCAGCCGACATCGATGGTTTATATGACGAAACTAATACCTGAAAAAGATCGGCAACGCTTTAATGCTTTACGTGGTTTTATCAACTCTTGTGGATCGCTAATAGGCCCTGTCATTGCAGGAATTTTATTTTGGATGGGTACTCCTTATACAGCAATCCATATGAATGCAGGGGCTTTATTTTTTTCGGCACTTATTATTAGGATGCTACCTGATGTTGATTCAAAACTTGAAGAGATAGAGGGGCAAAGATTTACTTGGGATATGATTAAAAACGACTTTCAGGTTGTTTTACATTTTAGCAAGGACCATGTCTATATCACAAAGATCTATTTATTATTTTGTGGAGCTACTATATGCATGACTGCAATCGATTCTCTCGAAGCAGCCTTTGCTAAAGGAGTTCTTTCTATATCCGATACCAATTATGGGTTTTTATTGAGTGTTTTTGGAGCAGGGATTATATTAGGATCCATTATTAATTCTTTATTTTCGAAGCGTTTGGCAGTTAATCTTTTAATAGGTTACGGTACTGTTTTTACCGCAATTGGGTATATAATGCTTTACAGTTCGAATGGTTTTTTTAGTGCAGCATCTGGTGTATTTTTAATCGGTTTTGCAGTAACCTTTGCAAACACAGGGTATTTAACTTTCTATCAAAATCATGTTCCTGTGAAAATAATGGGAAGGTTTGAAAGTATCTTCAGTGTTATGGAAGCAGGGTTTATTATTGTGTTAACGGTTTTGATAGGATTAGCAGCTGAATTAACTTCCATTCGGCTTGTAGGATTAATAGGATCATTTGGCTTCTTCTTAGTAGGGTTAGTGGCTTGGAAAGCCGTGGCAAGTGAAGCTCAGAAGAATTATTTTAAAAAAGGTGTGTTATAGTTAAAGAATTGTTAGCACTGTAATAATACGCGTCATAAATAACAAAGGAGGCAACAACAGTATGAACATTATAGTTACAAGTATATTTGTACAAGATCAAGACAAGGCACTGGAGTTTTATACCGAAAAGCTAGGATTTGTAAAAAAACATGACGTTCCAATGGGGAAATTTAGATGGATTACACTTGTTTCACCCGATAACCCAGAAGGTACCGAACTTTTACTAGAACCGAATGACCATCCTGCTGCCAAAGAGTATCAAAAGAGAATATTTGACGATGGTATCCCCGCAACAATGTTTGGGGTAGAAGATATTCATAAGGAATATAAACGACTGTTTGAAAATGGTGTAAAGTTTACGATGGAACCGACGAAAGCGGGAGAAGTCACTATAGCTGTTTTAGATGATACTAGTGGTAATCTTATTCAGATAATGCAGAAGTAACTTAGCAGTTTTATTAAGAATTTATCAAAAAACAAACTATTTTAGGTTAACCCCATTTTTTTTTATAAAATGGGGTATTTTTAAGTTCTAAAACTTCTGAAACCAACTGTTTTATTAAACGTATATATATTTTAAGTGTTTAGATTTAGATGGTTATACAAATTTCTTACCTGCTAAGTAAAAAAAGTACATAAAGAGGAGGCAGATGGTGAAAAAAATTGCATTAATTGGTTCAGGGGGATCAGGAAAGTCCACTTTGGCACGTAAGTTAGGGCAAAAGTTGAATATAGAAGTTTACCATTTAGATGCCTTGTTATGGAAACCAAATTGGACACCAACACCTAAAGAGGAGCAAATAAAAATTCAAAAAGAGTTGGTAATAAAAGAAGAGTGGATTATTGACGGAAATTATAATGGTACGATGGATATAAGACTCAATGCCGCAGATACCGTTGTCTTTGTTGATATTAGTAGAGTAATATGCGCGTTTAGGGTTGTTAAACGGATGATTCAATATCGTGGAAAAACGAGACCCGATATGGCGGAGGGTGTCAATGAAAGACTGGATGTAGACTTTTTAAAATGGGTTTGGGATTATCCAAAAACAAAGAAACCGATTGTATTAAAGAAACTTGAACAATTGGCCAATGATAAAGAAGTGATTATTTTAAAATCTCCACGAGAGGTGCAACTTTTTTTTGATAAAATTTAAAAAAGTTATAACAGTAATAGCGAATTTGAAGAACTAAAAGCTACGTAAGACTAGGAGTGTATATATTTTGAATAGGGTTATAGAAGATGAACATTACTACATTAATAGATATGAAGTTGTTAACGATTTAGTACAGTTTGAAAGAGTCTATATGGTGGATGAATACCAATTTAATGATAAAACGTATGAGGCTTTAGGGAAAGTGTATGAAATGTTGCCTTCTTACACAGGCAACCAAACCACTCTTCCTAGTTGGTTCGGTGATGAGGAAAAAGGAGATAAATACTTTATCACTGTTTCTTTTGAACCGTCTGGACTGCAGTTTTGGGGTAAATTACCTACAACGGATTTTTTACAATGGGAAAGTAAATTCCATGATCTCATAAAGGACTTTCCTTTTAAATATCAGTAAAGTACTTTAGTTGAACAAGGAAAGAGAGGTGATAATACAGCTCTCTTTAGGATCAACTAAAACACCCCGTACAAGCTAGGCTTTAGAGCCTTCCGCAGCTTTGTGAAATCTTTTTCTCATAAAAGGCTTCTTGAACTTCATTTCTGCAGCTATGACACCTATAAAAATGAGGATTGCTCCTATATAACCTTTAGCTGGAAGTGTTTCTCCAACGAACATAAAAGCGAAACCGGCTGCGAAAACTGGTTCCAATGAAAATATAAGACCCGTGTGCGTGGGAGTGGTATGTTTTTGTGCTACAGCTTGGCCGATAAACCCAATTGCACTGCATAGGATACTTAAAGCCATGATGGAAACCCATGATTCAGTTGTGCCAGGAAGATGTGGCTCTTCAAATAATAATGAAAATAGTAGTCCCCATGCCCCAGCAACCCCTAGTTGTATAATCCCGAGTGTGATCGAGTCTACATTTTTCGTCAACTTATCCGTAACAATGATCTGTGTTGCATAAAATACTGCCCCTAAGATAATTAAGTAGTCTCCTGAATTAATCTTTAATCCATTATTTAATGTTAAAAGGGCAATTCCTATTATTGCGATACCTACGCCAAAAACGACTTTTTTCTCAGGTTTTATCTTGAAAAATATCGCTAATAACAAAGGGACAAATACTACAGAGAGACTAAATAAAAATCCCGCATTTGAAATAGACGTGAATTTTAATCCAATAGTGACTGCAGAAATAACTAAAAACAAGATGGTTCCTAATATAAATCCATAAAAAAACGTTTTAAAATCAATACGAATTAAACGCTTGTAAAATACTGCCCCAGCTAAAATAAAGGCTATGCCAAAACGTAAAGCTATTAAGTTAAACTCTTGTAGAGAATCGAGACCCATCTTCATAAATAAGTAGGACGAACCCCATAACATGGTCACCATTAACATCATGAAGTCTGCTTTTAATTGAGTGTTTAATCCTCTTCCATTTTTCATCTCGAATAATTTAGTCCCATCCATTTTTAGCTCACCTTCCTTCTCCAAAATTGATTATTGATAAGTATAAATGTAAACTGTAGATTAATAAAATGAATGTTTTTAAGTCTTTAGATGAAATAATTTAATGTAAATGGAGGGGTTAAACTTGTCTCTTGCCAAGTTTGAAATATTTAGTACGGTTGTAGAATTAGGGAGTCTCACAAAGGCGGGCGAAACTCTTGGTTTAACTCAGTCCGCAGTAAGTCACGCAATTGCAAGCTTAGAATCAGAATGTGGATTCACGATACTCAATCGAGGTCGTTCGGGTATCCAACTAACAAGTAACGGTGAACGGATCTTAAAGTACATACGTGAAATACTTAAGTGGAATGAAGAAATGGTTCAAGAAATAGCTAATATAAAAGGTCTTGAAGTTGGGACTGTACGGATTGGAACCATTTCAAGTGTTTCTATCCACTGGTTACCTGAAATTATGAAAACGTTTAATGAACATCACCCTTCTATCGAAATTAAACTAATGGAAGGGGATTATGATGATGTGGAGCAATGGATCTTCACTGGTTCGGTTGATTTTGGCTTTGTCTCACTACCGACCTTGCAACAATTTGAAGTGATGCCATTAAAAAAAGATAGAATGCTCTGTATCCTTTCAGATGACCATCTGCTCGCGGAACAAGAGGAGATCAGTTTTGCAATGATCAAAGAGGAGCCTCTCATTAAATCAAAAAAGGGAAGTGACAATGATTTAATACGAATACTAAAAGAAAACAATGTCACACCACCTATTAAATTTGAACTTTCAGATGACCAAGCCATAATTTCGATGGTGGAAAAGGGGATGGGGATCAGTATCCTTCCTGAAATGGTTTTACATCGAGTTCCAAACAATGTACGAATGCTTGCGTTAGAGGGAGAAAATTATCGTACACTTGGGATTGCTGCTACTTCTTTTAAATCCCTTGCTCCAGCTACAAAAAAGTTCATTGATTTTCTTGAATCATGGCTAAGCACTAACTGAATATATTTTGCCGTGTATAAAAGCCTAATTCCTTTAAGGTCTGGAATTAGGCTTTAATCATACACAACTTGTTCTATAATTGAAATTTGTATAAAAGCACCTTAATAATTATCTATACTCCTTTTTTAATTGATGATTCTCATCATAATGCGAAGTAGGATGATATGGGATAGAAGGTATTTCTGAAAGATTGTGTAATATGCTTCTATATTCTTCTAGGTATCTTTTTCGGTCTTCTTCTTTATGAGATGGGGTCCATGCAATAAATGGTTCGACAGGCTCCAAGCCGGCAAAATAAAGCATTCCGTGATTGATAGGATAAAGAATTTTCTCATGTATATCACCGTCCATTCCATACAGTGTATACGCCATTTTAGGAGAGCCTGTTGTTGCGGACAGCATCGCTTTTCTACCTTTGAGCCCACCGGTATCATATCTACTATCTCTGGAATAAATAAAGCCAGATGCAAATACTCGATCAAACCAACCTTTTAAAATAGCAGGGACAGAATACCACCAAATAGGAAATTGAAAAATGACAAATTCTGCCCAAAGAAGCTTTTCTTGCTCAGCTTGAATATCTGAAGAGAAGCTGCTTGTTTTTGATGCATGTTTTTGCTCAACTGCATATTTTAAAAAGTCTTCATTCTGAATGGATTGAAAGTCTTCTTCATCAGCAACAGCTTTAAAATTCATCGCGTATAAATCAGACACTTTGACCTGATGACCTAGTGATATTAATTCAGAGACTGCAAGGTCTTTTAAAGCTCCATTAAAGGATTTTGGTTCTGGGTGGGCGTATACGATTAATATGTTCATGAGTTCATCTCCTCTAGTTTAAGTGAGTTTTGTTTTAAATGTAGCGTTTGCTATAAGAACGCCAGTTAAAATGAGCAAAGCACCAAAATACCATTGTAGCCCCATATTTTCATGAAGAAAGATGAATGCAAGTATGGCTGAAAAAATAGGTTCAAGCGAAAAGAGAAAACCCGCGCTTTCAGGTGTCGTATATTTTTGCGCAATAGACTGCATGACAAAGCCAAAAGCAGAACAAAGGAGTGCAAGTCCAAGTATAGAAAACCAATGAACAGTGTTTGTTGGTAAGACAGGAGTTTCGAACAAAAAAGTCCCAATCGTTGCGAAAAGGGTAGCGAACCCCAATTGATATATTCCTAGCAGTAAGGCATCCACTTCACGGACACAGCGGTTTGTCATGATAATATGGATTGCATATAGGAAGGCAGCTACTAAACAAAGAAATGCACCAGCTGCGATATTGATATCGTCCCGAACTAGCAGGAATATTAAACCGGTAGTAACAATAACAATCCCCCATACAATTTTTTTACTAGGTAGCCTCCGTGTAATGAAAACCTGTAAAACGGGAACAAGAATTACTGTTGTACTCGTAAGAAAACCAGCTGTAGAAGCAGTCGTGTTTTTCATCCCATACATGAGCGCAAAGAAAATACAAAAGAGCAGAGCACCCAGTATTGCACTGTATTTCAACATTCTAGCATCGATATGGACAATTTTACGGAAGAATATCGCGATCATAATGATAAAAGCTATACCAAATCGTAAAGCGATAATGGTTAATGGTGGGATTTCCTCTACTAGGAGCTTCATAAAAATATATGATGCTCCCCATGCCGCTGAAACCGCTGCTAGCAACCAGTTTGCTTGCCGTTGTGTCATTGTAAGTATTTCTCCTTTCCTCGATTTCTTTAAAACTTACGTCTATCGTATCATCCCTATTTGCATTAATAAAACGAATAATTATAATAGAAGTATTAGAAAATCTAATGTAAAGGAGACAAGCTGTGTGAATTCATATTATGCTTTTATAAAAGCCATCGAAACAGGCAGTTTTACGAAAGCAGCTGAGGAGCTAGGTTATACTCAATCTGCCATTAGCCAAATGGTCCATTCATTGGAACAAGAACTCTCTACTACGCTTATTTTGCGCTCTCGATCAGGTATTACATTGACACCTGATGGCGAGGAATTTTTCCCTTATATTAGGAACATTTATAACTCCCATAGGAAATTGGTAGAAAAGCACAGAGAGATGCTAGGGTTACATAGAGGTCTTATTCGGATTGGAACGTTTTCAAGTGTTTCATGTCACTGGCTACCGGTGTTGATGAAGGATTTTAAAGATATATATCCAGCTGTTCAATTTGAATTACATCAGGGTGAATACACAGATATTTCGAATTGGATCAAAGAGGGATCCGTAGATTTCGGCTTTGTGAATCCCAATTCTGTATCCAATTTGACTACTATTGCCTTGGAGGAAGATGACATGCTTGCCGTAATATCAGCTGATCATCCATTAGCTACAGCAGATAAAGTTACATTGAAAGAATTAACGGAAGGGCCATATATACTTTTAGATGAAGGAGAGATTAGTGAACCATTAACTATTTTTAAGCAAAATAACTTAGAACCTAATATTCAATATCGCGTACATGATGATTATACGATCATGTCTATGATTGAGCAGGGGCTAGGCATTTCAATATTACCAAAGCTTGTGCTAAGCAGATGCCCGTATAATATTATTACGAAAGAAATTTCTCCATCGGTCATCCGTACAATTAGCCTTGCATACCAGGATAAAAAGGTATTGCCATTAGCGAGTAAATACTTTATAGAATTTATAATGGAGAGATACGAAAAAATGCAATGATGTGAGTATAGTGAGAATATCATTACGATGAATGGTGCATATTAATTGTTTTTTGAGCATGCGAAGTTTCTTAAAGGAATAATTGTTCTTATGTAGATTTGTAACTTTAAACAAATTTAAGGAGTTTTTTATGGACAATTCATTTTCAATGTTTTTAGATATTTATTTAGAAATATGGAGAGATTCTTCTTTAGTGGACTTGAAAAAAATCATTTCAAAAGATTATGAAGCAAGTGAATAACAGGTAAAGATATAGCTGACTTTGGTTATGAAAAATCAATAAATGGTTGGGAGCAAGGTTTTAAATTTGCTAAAGAATGTAATGCCGAGTGGAATATTAATTTAATTTCAATCTTTCCTTTAAGAGAATCTGAAAATATGGCTATCATATCTGCTACATTGGTTATTCAAGGTAAGAGTTTAGAAACAGGGAATTTGTTTTTTCAGACTTTCAAAAAAAATAGCATTCACGAATGGAAATTAGCAAGAAGTTATATAGAAGCTGGAATTCCATGTATGCCGGCGTGTGAAGAAGTGAAGGAGGAAATATAAATTGACCTTAGCAGGGAATACAGTATCTCTTTTTCTGTTGGCCAAATAAAAGGATATTTCGCGCATAACATACCGGAAGAATTCTGGAGAGCTTATTCGATTTATTCTGCTATAGTTATTTTTTCAAGTGTTGTCTGGTCAATTAAAAAATCTTCGGAGCAACTAGACAAATTATAGAACGAATCGATTTGATATTGGAGGATCATAAGAACTTTGAATTAGTAAAACCTATTTGGTATGAATCCACCTTTTAATCGGAAAAGTTTGATTCATGCTAATTTAATAAAATCATAGACATAGTGAATAATTTTTCTAGCGTAGATCTTAAGTTGAAGATAATATAATTAAAAAAAACTAATTAAAGGAGAAGTATAGTCTTGGAAGCAAAATGTCTTAAGTTTCATGAATTCGGTAACCCTAAAGATGTACTTAATGTTGAATATAAAAGCATTGAATCACCAAAGGAACAGGAAGTGCTGGTACGCATGATAACATGTCCTATAAATCCTTCTGACTTGATACCGATTAGAGGGGCATATGCTCATCGAATTACTTTACCTAATATTCCGGGATACGAAGGAGTGGGTATTGTAGAAGATGTAGGGCCATTAGTATCTCGTCAACTAATTGGTAAACGTGTTTTGCCATTGCGAGGGGAAGGTACATGGCAGGAATATGTCAAAACTTCCTCAGAATTTGCAGTTCCTATACCTGACGCTATTGATGATTTTACAGCAGCACAGATGTATATTAATCCAATTACAGCATTGGTAATTTGTAATGAAGCATTAAAGTTAAAAGCAGATGATGTTTTATTGGTTAACGCATGCGGTTCTTCTATTGGTCGTATTTTTGCTCAATTATCAAAGGTTTTAGGTTTTCGACTGATTGCTGTTACTAGAAATAACAAGCATACAGCAGAATTGCTTGAACTAGGAGCTTCTTTTGTAATTGATACCTCTATAAGTCCGCTATATGAAACGGTTATGGATTTAACAAATGGAAAAGGTGCAGACGCTGCTATTGATTCTATTGGCGGTTCATCAGGCAACGACCTGGCTTTTTCTGTGCGAGCTAATGGTTATTTTCTAACAATTGGTCTTCTATCAGGAGTACAAGTGAACTGGGCAGATATTGTAAAAAGAGCAAAGGTGAATGCTAATATATTTCATTTACGAAATTGGAATAAAAATGTTAGCGCAAATAAATGGCAAGAAACCTTTAACTATTTAATGAGATTACTAGAAGACAAAAAAATGCATTTGTTGTCCCTTAATTCTCAATACGATTTAACCAATATTAAACAAGCGGTGGATGCTGTTGAATCTTCTAAAGTATCTAGAGGGAAAGTCTTTTTAACATCCTATTGAAGAAGTAGAAGGGGTTAGGTGATTCTTTTTAGGGTCAGAAATAAAATTGTATGCAATCCCTATTTTTATTGCAAATGCAACAAAAATAGGGTAAATTATATTCATAATAAATGTTGTATTTACAACAAAAAGCAAAGTAAGGAGTTTATTATGAAGGATATTCTTCGTGAAATTGGTATGATAGCAAGAGCATTGGATTCTGTAAGTAATATAGAATTTAAAGAATATGATCTTACAAAAGGACAATATTTATATCTTGTGCGAATATGTGAATCCCCAGGAATCATTCAAGAAAAGTTAGCTGAGATGATAAAGGTAGATCGAACAACGGCAGCTCGCTCTATAAAAAAACTACAAATAAATGGTTTTATTGAAAAAAGAGAAGATCAACATAACAAAAAAATTAAAAAACTCTTTCCAACTGAAAAAGGAAAAAAAGTTTACCCTTTTATAAAAAGAGAAAACAATTATTCGAATACCGTTGCTTTAGAGGGATTTTCCGAGAGTGAAGCAGAAATTATTTTCAATCTCCTTCAAAGAGTGAGAAGAAATATAGAAATAGATTGGGAATTTGTCAAGAAGGGAAACAAGAGAGATTATTGAATATATAAAGGAGTGTTCGTTATATGACGATACATATTAAAGAATGTACTATTAAAGATTCTAGTAAATTACAAAAAGTTAGTTATGAAACATTCAATGAGACATTTAAGCATCAGAATTCCTCAGAAAATATGAACGCCTATTTGCAAAAAGCATTTAACCTGAAACAATTAGAAAAAGAATTATCCAATGCTTCTTCGCATTTCTTCTTTGTCTATTTTAATAATGAAATTGCAGGATATATAAAGATCAATACCAATGATGCTCAGTTAGAAAAAATGGGTGACGATGCACTTGAAATCGAAAGGATTTATATAAAGAACCAATTTCAAAAACACGGGCTTGGTAAATACCTGTTCAATAAAGCGTTGGAAATTGCGCAGGAAAGTAACAAAAAGAAGATCTGGCTAGGTGTATGGGAGAAAAATGACAATGCCATTGCTTTTTATAAGAAAATAGGATTTGTTCAAACTGGTGCTCATTCTTTTTATATGGGAGATGAGGAACAAATTGACTTTATCATGACCAAAACGCTGTTATAAAAACGGGTCAGTATGGAGGTTTGGATGTTATGAGTAATATTGAAAAAGTTAATGAACTGTTACAGTTATTTATGAAGGAATTTCCAACTTTAAAAAATGGTAATAAATTAATAGGGAAATATGTAATTAATCTTGCGGACGATGCTGAACAAATAAATTTGTCAAAAGACTTCGTTAAAAGTTATAAGCAGTTTGAAAACTGGCTTAATAAGTTGTTTGAACAAGAAAAAGTACCAGACAATATTATTGCCATTAATTTTGGACTTTACGAGAGTGATGATGGTATTCAGCCATATATTTCGGGTTCGACAGACTGGGATTTTCATGACGATGATTGGGCAAGTAGCAATGATTATTTCCCCGAAGGTAGATACCCTGAGATCACTCTTTATAAGGATTTGCTAAAGTATCGGGATGACAACTTTGAATTAGGATTGTTTTTAACTATCTCATCAACTATTATTTTTACTAATACCTATTTAATTGATAATCCTACAAAATTTCCACCAAACGTTGTATTGTCAACGGGATTTGATGATGGGGATCTTTATAATTTTAGTAAGAAAAGTTATGAAACAATAACTGTCTTAGTCGGCTGAAAGAAGCTTAAAATCAGAGGTAGGGTGAGAATATGAAGCCTATTTTACTATTTATTTTATTAGTGTATTGCCTTGGATTTATCATGGCAGGCCTTTATATGCGGAACAAGAAAAACAGAAAAGCAGCTGGTAATACATATATAATAACTGGATTACTAGGAGTTATGGTAGGAATGATTTATCACTTTTACTTCACTTAAAATTTTGTAACGCTGACCTATTAATTAAAAACCTATCTGTCACACTTTTCAAAAATGGATTTCATTTTGATTTTATTAAATAAGACTACCAAAAAAGTCGTTTTCCCTTACATAAGGGAAGCGGCTTTTTAGATTGTTCTTCCTTGTTATCAAACTTTTTACGTATAGTTCTTTTACGAATTATGAAAATATTGTTGACTATTCAGTTGAACTGTATTATCTTTTTGTTAAGTTGAACTATATAGTCGAACTGAATAGAGGGTGAGAAGATGAAACATAAATTATTGCCGTTGTCTGAAACGATGCATTATATTTTGCTGGCCTTGCGTGAGCCGCTTCATGGTTATGCCGTCATGCAGAAGATTGAGGAGATAAGTAACGGTACTGTTATTTTAGCAGCTGGAACATTATACGGGGCGATTGAAAACTTGAATAAGCATGGTTGGATTGAACCTGTCGGAGAGTCAGGTCGGAGAAAAGTTTATATGATAACTGAGGAAGGAAGTGCCATTTTAAAAATGGAACAAAACAGGTTATTGCATATTTTATCCTTGTACGAAGGAAGTGAATCAAATGAAGAAGCTTAAGACGTTTTTTGATATTGAAAAAGAAGAGCAATGGCTGAACGAGCAATTACAAAAGGGCTATCGTTGTACAAATATCAGTGGATTAGGTATATACACTTTTGAAAAAACCGACAAGAGATATGTGATGCGACTGGATTATCAAGATTATTTATCAAAGCAAAAGTTTAAGGATTATAGAGTGATATATGAAGACTTCGGTTGGAGTTATATAAATGGCCCTTGGCTAGGTGGAATTCGGTATTGGCAAAAAGAAGAGGATAACCAAAATGAAATCTTCTCAGATCGGGAGTCAACGAGTAATTATTATAAAAGATGGATGGGTTATTCAGCTAGTTTAGCTATAGTGTTCTTGTTTTTTTCTTATACGCTTTACAAGGATTCAGGTTTATATTTAGCGGATGGTCTTTGGAGTATGGAAGGCTCCTTATTTTGGAAAGCATTTTTGTTTGAAACTCCCTTTGCTCTTTTGAGGTCACTTCCCGCTCTTATGGTTGTCTTCTTTGGTAGCAGTTTCTATAAAGCTTATCGAAAGTATTCTATGTTAAAAGAATAATAATAAACAAGGGGATTTGAAGATGTATCTTTCTAAAAAGAAACCTTTCTTATTGGCTATTATTTGTCTCATGATTGTTTTATCGGCGTGCAGTAATAACGATAAAGTGTTTGATGATGCCGAAAATTATATTTCATCTGTAAAAGAAATTAATATTCCAGATGATGTAACAATAATCGGCTTGGGAGAGGCAACACATGGGAATGTAGAGCTTCAGAAGTTGAAAAAGGATGTATTTGAAGCACTAATTAAAAATGAACAAGTCCGTGTTTTTGTAATAGAAGGGGACTTTGGTGGCGGACAGGAGATTAATCAGTTCATTTTAGAGGGAAAAGGTTCTGCAGAAGAAGCCGTGAACGCACTTGATTATAGCATTTATAAAACGGAGCAAATGATTGATCTTGTTCAATGGATGCATGATTATAACGCTACGGCTAGTAGCGATGAAAAACTATATTTTTATGGAAACGATATGCAGCGATATGATTACAGTAAAAAAGGTCTGCTAGATTACTATAAAGTTGTTAATGAGGATGTGGAACAAAACTATGCAGTTCAACTCGAATCTGCTTCTAATAATATGATGAGATCATTATCAACGAAGCAACTGAAAGAAATTGAAGAAGTGCTAGATCATATCATTTCAGATCTGCAATCAAATAAAGTTGCATATATCGAACATTCATCGCCGGATACGTTTGCCTTTGCTTTCCAATACGCACAACTGATGAAACAACGAACAGAGCTATTTTTAAATGAGGGTGAATACCAACAACTTCGTGACCAGTTCTTGGCAGACAATTTGCAATGGATTGTTGAGATGGAAGCGGCTCGTGGTCATGAGAAGGTATTTTTTACCGGACATAACGGGCATATTGAAAAAACGTCTGCTTCATTAGCTGGTTATAAATCGATGGGCAATTATTTAGATGAGTTATATGGGGCCAAGTATTTTGCAATCGGTACTGACTTAATGAATAGTAATTTTCAAGCCTTAAATCGCGGTTCAGATAAACGAAAGAATTATAAGATAAAGAATCATAATGATTTGGTTGATGCATTTCGTGAAGTAGAGCCAGCTATCTTTTACGTCGATTTTGAAAAAGCAAGTGAGTCAAAGGAACTGTTAGACATTATAAAAAGCAAACAAAAAATGGTGAATGTGGGGGACGATTTTCGTTCTTGGCAAAAGCTATTAAAAATGTTTTACACGATTGAAATGGTACCCAATAAAGCCTACGATGGCGTTATTATTTTAAAAGAAACAACACCAACAGAGGTACTTGAGTGAACCAAGCAAAGATAGATAGGGGAATGGTCATGAAAGAGAATGAGTTGTATGTTTATCATCTAGTAACGAGGGAAAAAATGAGGCTAGGTCAAATAATTAGATTTGATAAGAAACAAAAAAATACTCTATATCATTTCTTTTTTGAGAGAGAACAAATGAATGCTAAAGGAGAAGATTTTTTTCAGATTTTACAAGAGAATTATTCAAATGCTGGCTTATCCCTGAATAAAGAAAATGCGGATGTCACCATTAACTATGCAAATCAAACAATAAGAGCGATAAGAGAAGTGATTGTTGAAATGGTCAGGCTTCAAGAATATCCACAATATCCTTCCAGACTGTCATGTTTATATGCGACAAAAACCTATGAAGATGTAATGAAATGGAAAGAATTATTTGAGCGTTATAATCGGAAGGTTTTGCAGATTGTTAAACTTCGAGTTAATGGTAATTCTTTTGAGGGAGACGGAAACCGATTGCCAAAAGAGGACGGGGTTTCCTTTTCTCAAAAAATAGAACAAGCTAGAGAATACTGGCAAGGTAATGTAGAAAACGAGCTTTCTGAATTGTTAATTGATGGGAAAATAGAAGTAGTGGAAATTATAGTTGATTTCCCTGCATAGGAAAAGGTAGGTTAGAATAAAAAGCACCGCAAAATTGCGGTGCTTTTGTTACTCTATATTAGTCAGCGAAAGCTAAAGCTGCTTCTACTTCGCCCCATGGAATATCCAATGCCTCTGCTACACCTTTACCATAAGCAGGATCTGCTTTATAGCAATGAGTAATATGACGCAACTGAATGTGTTTGTCGACACCTGCCATGTTTCTGCCCGTGTTATCAAATAATAATTGTTGTTGCTCAGGACTCATTAATCTAAATAATTTACCTGGTTGCTCGAAATAGTTATCATCATCTTCACGGAAGTCATAAATATCTGCTGGGCCATCAAGTGCTAGCGCAGGATCTTTGAATTCCGGTTGTGATTTCCATTGACCATAAGTGTTTGGCTCGTAGTGAAGTGTTGCACCTAGGTTTCCATCCGTACGCATAGCTCCATCTCTATGGAAAGAGTGAACAGGACATCTTGGTTGGTTAACTGGAATTTGGTGGTGGTTAACACCTAAACGGTAACGCTGTGCATCTCCATAAGAGAATAGACGGCCTTGTAACATTCTGTCTGGAGAGAAGCTAATACCAGGCACTACGTTTGCAGGTGTAAATGCTGCTTGTTCTACTTCTGCAAAGTAGTTTTCTGGGTTACGATTTAGTTCCATTTCTCCAACTTCGATTAATGGATAATCTCCTTTGTACCAAACTTTTGTTAAATCGAATGGATTATCAGGATGATTTCTTGCTTGTTCTTCTGTCATCACTTGGATGTACATTTTCCATTTAGGGAAGTTTCCTTGGTCGATATTTTCTAATAGATCACGTTGGTGACTTTCGCGGTCTTTTCCTACTAATTCTTCCGCTTCTTGGTCTGTTAAATTCTCAATTGGCTGCTGAGAACGCATATGGAATTTCACCCAAACACGCTCATTGTCCGCGTTAATCATACTGAATGTATGGCTACCAAAACCGTGCATATTACGGTAAGTTGCTGGAATACCGCGGTCACTCATTACGATTGTTACTTGGTGAAGTGCTTCCGGAAGTGAAGTCCAGAAATCCCAGTTATTATTTGCACTACGCATATTCGTTCTTGGATCACGTTTAACCGCATGGTTTAGATCCGGGAAGTTAAGTGGATCACGGAAGAAGAAGACTGGTGTGTTGTTTCCAACTAAATCCCAGTTTCCTTGTTCTGTATAGAAGCGCATAGAGAATCCGCGAATATCACGTTCTGCGTCAGCTGCTCCACGTTCACCAGCTACAGTTGAGAAACGTACGAACATGTCTGTTTCTTTTCCAACCTCTGAGAAGATTGCTGCTTTCGTATATTTAGTAATATCATTTGTTACAGTGAATTTACCATATGCAGCAGAACCTTTTGCGTGCATACGACGCTCTGGAATTACTTCTCTATCAAAGTGAGCTAGTTTTTCTAATAACCAAACGTCCTGAAGTAAAAGGGGACCTCTTCTACCAGCAGACATCGAGTTTTGGTTGTCCACTACAGGAGCGCCTGCAGCAGTCGTTAATTTGTTGTTTTTTGTATTTTCCGGCATTAATAATTCCTCCTAGATTAGAATCTTTATAATTCAATAATGATTATATCAAACTGGAGGAAATATTGCTAGAAATCAAATGTGACATTTTAATAGTTTTTATTTACTATTAATTTCGATTTGTTTGACTAAATAGCTGATTCGTTAATATAACAGCCTTCGTTAAATTAGTAGGTCAAATAATGTACTATCCTTGTTTACTTCTTTATACGAAAATCCATTCTCAGTTAAGCGAGAAATAAGAACATCATAATCTTCTTTATGTTTTAATTCGATTCCTACTAGAGCTGGACCGCTTTCTTTGTTGTTTTTCTTCGTATATTCAAATGTCGTGATATCATCCTCAGGTCCAAGCACTTTATCTAAAAATTGGCGTAGTGCTCCTGCTCTTTGTGGGAAATTCACGATAAAGTAATAGAGTAGTCCTTCATACATAAGCGATTTTTCTTTTATTTCTTGCATTCTGCCAATATCGTTATTTCCACCACTTATGACGCATACAACTGATTTTCCTTTAATTTCTTCTTTATAAAAGTCGAGTGCGGCAATCGGTAGTGCGCCAGCTGGTTCTGCGATAATTGCGTGTTTATTGTATAGATCTAAAATAGTTGTACAAACCTTTCCTTCTGGTACGAGTACGATATCATCTACATACTTTTTACATGTTTCGTACGTTAAATTACCAGCGCATTGTACCGCAGCACCGTCTACAAATTTATCGATTGTCTCCAGAACAACAGGTCCTTCATTGGCCAAAGCTGCTTTCATACTTCCAGCTCCGGCTGGTTCCACACCAATTATTTTCGTAAAAGGGGAGAGATTCTTTATATAAGTAGAAACTCCGGCTATTAGTCCGCCACCGCCAATGCTGCCGAATACATAATCCATCGACTCTTCAATATCATTCATGATTTCTACCGCCACTGTACCTTGACCTGCGATGATATCTAGGTCATCGAATGGATGAATAAAAATTCTATTTTCAGTTTCCGCAAAAGCAGTTGCGCTCGCAGCAGAATCATCAAATGTATCGCCTACAAGGGTGATTTCCACATATTCACGACCAAACATTTTCACTTGGTCAATTTTTTGTTTTGGCGTTGTTAGCGGCATGAATATATTAGCGGATATTCGCAATTGGGCACATGCATAAGCTACGCCTTGTGCGTGATTTCCAGCACTTGCACATACGATTCCTTTTTCCCTGGCTTCTTGTTCCATTGTTTTAACTTTGTAATAGGCGCCTCTTAGTTTAAAAGAGCGAACATGTTGTAAATCTTCTCGTTTAATATAAATGGTCGCCCCGTATTTTTCTGATAAGTAGTCATTTTTTTGCAATGGGGTATGTACAACCACATCCTTTAAAAATTGATGTGCAATGAGTACATTTTCTACGTGAATGGATTTCGTGTTTGTAACTTGCATAATATTGATGCCAACCTCCAATTTAATTTAAACATTTATTCATTTTAACACACTAAATCGTGAAAATTCTAGATTAGTGGGATAATTCTTAATAATATATCGATAGTGTCATAATAATTAACTGAAAACAGTATGCTACATGTTTTAAGTAGAAAAAAATCTAGTAGGCTGTTTTATTTTTTGGGTGTATAGTGGAGTAATAGAGTGGGTACAAAGGGGAAAGGAAGTTGCTGTGTTGAAAAAGATTTGGGCGAATTCTACTGTGTTACTTTTATTTCTTGTTTTTTTATGGGGTGCAAGTTGGCCGATTTATAAATTTACATTACCGTCAACTCCTCCTTTATTGTTTGCGGGAATGCGTGCTGTCATCGGTGGAACTTTACTAGGAATTATTTTGTTGAGACGACTAGATAAGATTAATTGGCGTGAAAATTGGCGTTTGTATTGTATTACTGCATTATTTAATACGATATTGTTCTTCGGTATACAAACGGTGGGGCTTAATTATTTACCTGGTGGATTGTTTTCCATTCTTGTGTATTTTCAACCGGTGCTTTTAGGTTTGTTTGCGTGGATCTGGTTAGGGGAACAGATGAATGCGGTTAAAATAATCGGTCTATTAATTGGTTTTCTCGGTATCGTCGTAGTAAGTCTGGATGGATTAACTTTTCATGTTTCTGTAATTGGAGTTGCTTTAGGCTTAGTGACTGCGGTATGTTGGGCTTTTGGTGTAATTTATGTAAAAAAAGTAAGCCATCGATTAGATGCATATTGGATGGTTTCATTACAATCGATCATTGGCGGGGCATTTTTATTAGGGACCGGCACTATTTTTGAAAGTTGGTCGGATATTATATGGAATGGTAGATACTTATTTGGTGTCAGTTTTGGTGCTGTTTTTGGCATTCCATTAGCCTATATTATTTATTACAAGCTGATCAATGAAGGGGAGGCAAGTAAAGTTGGTGCTTTTACTTTTCTTGTCCCAATTATCGCCGTATTTTTAGGAGTTGTTTTTTTAGGCGAACCAGTTACTTATTTGCTTCTGATTGGGTTAGTAATGGTAGGGTTAAGTATTTTTATCGTTAATTATCGAGGGAATAAGGAGCTTCTTAGCATTAGAAAAGCAAATAATAAAATAAAGGAGAGCATATGAAAAATAAAACAGTTGTCCGTTCCATGGATATTTTAAACTTGTTTATGGAGCATGCTGCGTTGTCATTTCAAGATATCATAGAATTATCGAGCATTCCCAAAACATCGGTTTATCGAATGCTCTTAACTTTAGAGGAAATGGGGTTTATAGAAAAGGGAGCTGATTCAAAATATCGTTTAGGTCTCCTATTTCTTACGTACGGAAATTTGGTTTCATCTAGATTAGATCTTCGTCAAATTGCCTATCCTATAATGCAAGAATTACATAAAGAGTTAAAAGAAGCGATAAATCTCATCGTTAAACAAGGTGATGAAGCGATTTATATTGAAAAAGTCGATGTTTTTCAAAAAGTTCGTTTGTATACTGCGATTGGAAGAAGAAGTCCGTTATATGCCGGGGCTTGCTCAAGAGTTATATTGTCATTTTTGCAAGAGGAGGAAATAGAAAGTTATTTAGAAAATATCCAATTAGAACCTTTCGCGTTAGGCACAATTATAAACAAAGAACAATTGATAGAAAGTATCCAAAGTGCAAGAACTAATGGCTATACAATTAGTCATTCAGAATTAGAAAATCATACATCAGCAATCGCAGCACCTATTTTTAATTATAAGGGGGAAGTTATTGCTGGAATTAGTATCGCTGGAATTGAAGCGAATTATCAGAATGAAAATGTAGCGGTTTTCTCCCAAAAAATAATTGCTGCTGCAAATGAGATTTCCGAAAAACTAGGCTATATTAGATAAGAAAAGTCCTCTAGCATGATTAGAGGACTTTTTTTGATTAATGAAACAATTTGTAGTGTATAGCAGTTTTTAAGTTATGTATGAACTGCTCATTTTTTAGTAAAACAGTCTCCGCTTCTTTCAATGACACTTCCTTAAATCGTATGGTCGAGCTTGGTTGGAGCTGTGCCAAACTCGGTAAGTCGGCAGAAATTACTTGTCCAAATTTAGGATAGCCACCAGTGGTTTGTCTGTCTGCCATGAGGATGATAGGTTGACCACTTGGAGGGATTTGAATTGTTCCAAATGTCACACCTTCTGATAATAGTTCGAATTTTTCCGAAAGGGAAAGAGAAGGACCTTCTAAACGATATCCCATGCGATCGGACTGAACTGTTAATGTATAGGGTTCTTGAAAAAATAATTGTTGGCTTTCTTTGTCAAACCGTTCAAACTCGGTGCCTTTAAGTACACGAATGATTGGTTCTTGTTTGAAGTTTATTAGTTCATTGAAATTAACGGACCAAGGGACATTTTTATCATCTAGATGTTTAAGAAGTGCTTCACTAAGGGTACTTTTTACACCGATGTTTAGTTTATCTCCTTTTTGCAGAGCTCTGCCTTCGAATCCGCCAATACTTGCTCGGATATATGTACTTTTGCTTCCCATCATTTGCGGGATATCTATGCCCCCAGCAAAAGCGATATAGGCTCGACTTCCTTTAATGGCTGAATGGAACTTTAAGATAGAATTTTTCTTTACGAGCACAGGACGCCATAAAGGAGCAATTATTCCATCAATCGTCGTAAGAAAATCTCCTCCTGTAATGGCGATTAACGTATCTTCTTCAAATTGAAGAGTAGTTCCGTATATAGTAATCTCGAGAGCAGCCTCGTTTTCTTTATTGCCAACTAAAATGTTGGCCAGGCGTAAAGAATAACTGTCCATTGCACCACTAACAATTACCCCATACTTTTGGGAACCGTATCTTCCGATGTCTTGAACTGTTGTTAGCAGCCCTGGATGCAACACATTTATACTCATTGTTTCATCTCCTTATACTCTAAGTATTCACTAGGAGAAATAGGAACAAATTTAATCTTATCTCCTGGTTGAAGTAAAGTTGGGGGAGACATTTTAGGAAGAAATAAATCTAATGGCGTTCTTCCGATAATTTGCCATCCTCCAGGAGTTTCCAGCGGATATATTCCAGTCTGTTTACCAGCAATGCCAACAGATCCAGGCGGTATGGATAACCTAGGTGTTTCTTTTCGGGGTGTTGCAATGCGAGTATCCATTCCACCCATAAAAGGAAAACCAGGTGCAAAACCTAGCATATAAACTAAGCATTCTTCTCCCGAATGAATTTGAATAACTTCTTCAGGAGTCATTTTGTGATACTCGGCAACATTTTCTAGATCAGGTCCCAGCTCTCCCCCGTAACATACTGGTATGGACACAATTCTTGGACTTTCATTTTTATCGATCTTAACCTGCTCGACTAAATGGTTTATATGGTTACGTACTTTTACAAAAGCAGTTGATGCCCCTAATTGTGAAGTATGAACAATATATGGATTGTAATAGACGGTTATATTATTGTAAGCAGGCACCAGTTCAATGAAACCTTCAAATGGATGATTGGTTAATAGTTCTGAAAGGTTCTTCACTTTTTCGTGAATAGTTGGATCCATACCTTCCCCAAGCTGTACGATTAGTGCAGAATCTCCCAATGGTTTCATGGTTGCTTTTATCTGTTGATTGGGCACAAAAACAGCTCCTTTGGTTTCGCAATTTGGTACTTCAGTTCCTAAATATGAATTATAGTAATAATTATAATTCTCTAAAAATAAATTACAAGTTAAATAATATCTTACTGTTATATAGCAAACACAAAATAATATCTATTCAGAAAAATCTAACTGTGCTAAAATTGTTTTATGTTTCAAAACATGAGTTCCGTATTTTGGAACCAAAAGTATTTTCGTAGGACAAGTATTTACTTCAGGAGGGGATAAGAATGTTTCGAGTAGATTTAAATTGTGACCTAGGGGAAAGTTTTGGTCGATATAAACTAGGAGAACAAAAAGAAATATTGAAATATGTAACTTCCGCAAATATTGCTTGTGGATTTCATGCGGGAGATCCAAGTGTAATGAGAGAAACGGTCAAGTTAGCAATTGAAAATGGCGTAAAGATAGGTGCTCATCCTGGATTGCCAGATTTAAATGGATTTGGTAGAAGAGAGATGAATATATCTTCTCAAGAAGCTTATGACCTCGTTGTTTATCAAATTGGCGCTTTAAATGGGTTTTTAGCTACTTTTGGAGAGCAGATGCAACATGTGAAGCCTCATGGAGCTCTGTATAATATGGCTTCTAAAGATTCGGAGCTCGCACAAGCAATAGCTCAAGCGGTATACGATGTTTCTCCCAAATTAGTATTATTCGGTTTAGCAGGTAGTAAATTAACGGCTGCTGGAGAAAAAATTGGTTTACATACAGCCCATGAAGTATTTGCAGACCGTACTTATCAGTCAGATGGATCACTAACTTCTCGTCAACAAACGGATGCACTTATAACGGATAAGGACCAATCTGTTGAACAGGTAGTTAGAATGGTCACTGAAGGAAAAGTAATTTCTCAACAGCATACAGAAGTGTTGATAAACGCTGATACGGTTTGTATTCATGGGGATGGGGAACACGCTGTATCTTTTGCTAAATATATTAAAGAAACTTTGGAGAGAAACAGTATTGTAGTTTCCGCAGTGTTCGAATAAGGGGAGAATTGGTATGGGAAAGCAAAAAATAGAGACAGCTAATACAAATAAGAAAGTCGGAAAAAGCGTCTTACTCGGTGCAGCATTTTTAATGGCCACATCTTCTATAGGACCTGGATTTTTAACACAAACAACGGTCTTTACTCAGCAACTTGCGGCTAGTTTTGGATTCGTTATTTTAATTTCTTTATTGCTCGATGTTTTTGCCCAAGTGAATGTGTGGAGAATCATCGCAGTTTCAGGTTTACGTGGTCAGGAAATCGCTAACAAAGTAATACCTGGTTTAGGCGTACTTTTAGCAATTCTTATCGTAATGGGTGGACTAGCTTTTAATATTGGGAACGTTGCTGGAGCAGGGCTTGGTTTAAATGCAATGCTTGGTATGGATCCGATTACAGGGGCTATAATCAGTGCAGCATTTGCGATTTTTATATTTGTTGTAAAAGAAGCAGGAAAAGCGATGGATAAAGTTGCTCAAGTTGCCGGTTTTGTCATGATCATATTAATGGTATATGTTGCTGTTATTACATCGCCTCCGGTAGGAGAAGCTGTTATCAATACATTTGCTCCAGCCGAAATAAGTATATTCGCTATAGTGACACTTGTTGGTGGTACTGTTGGAGGATACATTACTTTTGCCGGGGGGCACCGTCTTTTAGATGCTGGAGTAAAAGGTGTGGAATCGTTACCACAGGTGACAAAAAGCTCTGTTACTGGAATTGCTGTGACAGGAATCATGCGAATTGCTCTATTTTTAGCAGTGCTTGGTGTTGTGAGTCAAGGATTGGCAATTGATCCGGCAAATCCACCGGCATCCGTCTTTCAACTAGCAGCTGGTGAGATTGGATTTAGAATGTTTGGTGTTATTATGTGGGCTGCAGCCATCACATCTGTTGTAGGAGCGGCTTATACATCTGTTTCATTTATCCGTTCATTCCATCCGTTGATTGAAAAATACCATAACTGGATTATTATATTATTCATTTTATTATCGACTCTAACATTTGCCTTAGTCGGACGTCCGGTCAATATTCTCCTTCTTGTTGGTGCACTAAATGCACTAATTTTACCGTTAGCGCTTGGAACCATGTTGGTAGCTGCCCATAAGAAAAATATAGTTGGCGATTATAAGCATCCACTTTGGTTAACGATCACGGGGGGATTAGTAGTGGTTATTATGGGAGTGTTAGGTATTATGACGCTAATTGAACAAATTCCATTGCTATTTAAATAACGAGGAGTGTGTGATAAACATGTTAGATTTTGAAACAATGTCGCCAAATGACTTGCGTGCTAAAATTCGTGTTGGAGAAATTACTGGTCCCACTGCTGGAATGGCAAAAGGTTATACACAAGCGAATTTAGCCATCTTAAAGAAAGAACATGCATTTGACTTTTTACTGTTTTGCCAGCGAAATCCAAAATCCTGCCCTTTAGTGGATGTAACAGAGATAGGATCATATACGCCAAGTTTAATTGGAAATGAAGCAGATATTCGAACGGATATTCCTAAATACCGCATATATAAAGACGGTGTTTTTACTGATGAGGTTACGGATATTAAAGAATACTGGGAAGAGGATATGGTCGCATTTTTGATCGGCTGTAGTTTCACATTCGAAACACCCTTACTTGAAGCTGGTATTCCAATCAGGCATATAGAAGAAGGATGTAATGTGCCGATGTATAAAACAAATATCGCGTGTGAAAAAGCAGGAGTTTTTGAAGGACCTACGGTAGTAAGTATGCGTCCGATGTCTCATAAGGATGCAATTCGTGCCATTCAAATCACTTCTCGATTCCCTGGTGTGCATGGTGCTCCTATTCATATTGGAGATCCTTCACAGATTGGAATCTCGAATATTGAAAAACCGGATTTTGGAGATGCCGTAACGATTAAAGAAGGAGAAGTCCCTGTATTTTGGGCTTGTGGAGTTACACCACAAGCGGTTGCAATGCAAAGCAAGCCTTCGATTATGATTACCCATGCGCCTGGTTGTATGTTCATAAGTGATTTAAAAGATGAAAAGTTGAGTGTTCTATAGTATATTTTTTCATAAAAACTTATAAAAGACAGGGAATCGTGAAACTCGCGATTTCCTGTCTTTTTCATTGATACTGTCCGAGTACAGCGAAAAAACGAACAACGAATTGATGAAACACCTTTTCAGAAGGAGACAAATCCCTAGTTGCTGGGCTAATGATACCAACTGTTCTTCTAATAATCGGCGATTCAATGGGCAACTTTACTGTAAAACGCGGTGTCGCATTATAGAAAGAACTTTCTGGTAGAAGGCTTACCCCCATACCTGCTGCAACTAATCCTTTTATAGCATCCATATCTTCACCTTCGGAAGAGGTGTTGGGAGTGAACCCTACGGAATTACAGGCATCTAGTGCAATCTTGCGTAATATATATCCTTGTGGAAATAAAATAAAATCATCCTCCAGCAAATCCTTTAAATGAATTTTCTCTCGTTTTGCCAATCGATGAGAAGTGGGCAACAGTGCCGAAAAATTTTCGGTGAATAAGATGGATGTGTTGATCGAATGATCCTTAGGCGGAAGAGGTCCTAGGAATGCAAGATTCAGCTCTCGATTTTTCACAGCGTCTATTAAATAATGATAAGACCCTTGTCTCAGGTGAAAAGCGACATGCGGGTATTCTTTTTTAAATGCGGAAATAACAGTCGGCAAAAAATGGCCCGCTAAACTAGTAGGAAAGCCTATTTTAATCGTCCCTTTATCCGGATCCAAATATTCATCGATTTGCTTTTTGGCATAATCGATTGCTTGTAATGCGGAAATGCTATGCTCTAAGAAAATCTTCCCTATTGGTGTCAGTTTCACATTTCTCCCAACGCGTTCAAATAATTCCACTCCAAGCTCGTCTTCTAAATTGGCGATTTGCCTGCTAACTGCTGACTGAGCCACATGCAAATGAATTGCCGCATCCGAAATATGTTCCCGTTCGGCTACTTCAATAAAGTACCTCAACTGGCGTATTTCCATCGTTTCCTCCTAATCTATCTAAAATATAGATGATTTATATCCAAATTATATATTGTTTGTATTAGTTTGAAAACATACAATATTCCTAAGTTAGTTTTTCTAGAAGATGGAGGGATTCACATGACATTTCATCAAATACCAAAAGCACAAGGCATGTACGATCCTGCGTTTGAACATGACGCATGTGGGATAGGTTTATATGCACATATAAAAGGTAAGCAAACACATGACATTGTCAAAAAAGGTTTAGAAATGTTATGCAGACTAGATCACCGTGCAGGGCGAGGCAGCGATGGTCAAACTGGGGATGGTGCTGGCTTAATGGTCCAAATTCCAGATGTCTATTTTCGTGTTGTTTGTAACAAATGGAATTTGCCGGAAAGCGGGGCATACGGCGTAGGAATGCTATTTTTTACAAATAACACGGAAGAACGCCAAGCGATTGAGCAAAAAATAAACGATACAATCACGGCAGAGGGGCAAGAGCTTATCGGCTGGCGAACTGTGCCGATAAACGCAGAATGCTTAAGTGAAAAAGCAAAAGAGACAGTACCAGTCGTTCGTCAAGTATTCATTAAAGCAGTAGATACAACTGACTCACTTGCATTTGAACGCAAATTATACGTTATCAGAAAACAAGTGGAGCATTGGGCGCAACAACAAGAGCAGAAATTTTATTGCGCGAGTCTTTCTAGTCAAACAATTGTTTATAAAGGATTGCTCACCCCCGAAGAAGTGGATCTTTTTTACGTAGATCTGCAAGACGAGTTATTTATGTCTGCATTTTCATTAGTACATTCTCGTTACAGTACCAATACGTTTCCTAGCTGGGAAAGAGCTCATCCAAACCGATATATCGTCCACAACGGGGAAATCAATACGTTACGGGGAAACATTAACTGGATGAAAGCACGAGAACAACAATTTGTATCGAAAGCATTTGGAGATGATCTACCAAAGCTGTTACCAATCATTGATACAAACGGTAGTGACTCTTCAATGCTTGATAATGCGTTTGAATTTTTTGTACTTGCCGGTAGAACACCTGCCCATACAGCGATGATGTTAATACCGGAGCCTTGGACAGAAAATCCACATATTGATGAGGGGAAAAAGGCTTTCTATGCCTATCACAGCAGCTTAATGGAGCCTTGGGATGGACCAACTGCCATTTCATTTACAGATGGTAAGCAAATTGGAGCCATATTAGATCGAAATGGATTACGTCCGGCTCGCTATTATGTGACAAAAGACGATTATATTATTTTTTCATCTGAAGTAGGCGTAGTAGACGTAGAGGAAGACAATATTTTAATCAAAGAACGTTTAAGTCCAGGAAAAATGTTACTTGTCGATTTAGAGCAAGGACGTATTATTTCAGACGAAGAAATTAAATCCGATATGGCAAATGCACTACCGTATGAAAAGTGGTTAAACGATAATTTAGTAACGATTTCAGCAGAAAATGAAAAATCGGAGCTGATAGAGGATCTTTTATTCAAACAAAAAGTATTTGGTTACACATATGAGGATATTCAAAAATATATTGTTCCACTCGCTCTAGATGGGAAAGATCCAATTGGCTCAATGGGTAGCGATACGCCACTTGCCGTGTTATCGGATCGACCACAATCGTTATTTAATTATTTTAAACAACTATTTGCACAAGTGACGAATCCTCCAATCGATTCAATCAGAGAGCATATTGTCACCTCTACGATGACATTGCTTGGAGCAGAAGGAGATTTACTGCAACCAGCAGAACAAAATAGTAAACGAATCTTTTTAGATACACCGATTTTAACCAATTGCCAACTTAAACAACTAATAGGCATGAAGTCAAAACATTTTCAAAGTGCCACTATCTATCTTGATATGTCAGAAGACTTAGAGAATGATTTGAATACTATTTCTAATATTGCGGATGAGTATATAGCGCAGGGGATAACCTTGCTTATCCTATCTGACCGACAGTCAGACGTAAATCATACAACCATTCCTGTATTACTTGCAGCAAGCAGTCTACACCAGCATTTACTACGTACAGGGAATCGAACAAAAATAAGTATTATCGTGGAGTCTGGAGAGGCAAGAGAGGTGCATCAATTCGCAGCGCTAATTGGCTACGGCGTGGATGCGATCAACCCATATCTTGCTTATGCAACGATTGCAGAAGCAATCGAAAATGGGCATATTACGACAAGCTACACAGAAGCCGTAGCGAAATATAGTAAAGGCATAGCTGATGGTGTCGTCAAAGTAATGTCTAAAATGGGAATATCCACTGTTCAAAGTTACCGTGGTGCACAAGTTTTTGAAGCGGTAGGCATTAGTAAAGAAGTGATTGATCGTTATTTCACAGGAACGGCCTCTCAAATAGGTGGAATCAATCTAAAAACAATTGCTGAAGAAGCAAATAAACGATATCAAGCAGCACACGAATCGAAGGAAGCTTCTTTAGAATCTGGTAGTGATTTTCAGTGGAGAAGCACAGGAGAACATCATGCGTTCAATCCGAAAACAATTCATACGCTCCAGTGGGCCACTCGCAGAGGGGATTATGGTTTGTATCGACAATATGCTGAAATGGCGAACGAAGAACGGATCGGATTTTTACGTAATTTATTGACATTCAAAAAAGATGCTAAACGTATCCCGTTAGATCAAGTGGAGTCAGTTGATTCGATTGTTAAACGATTTAAAACAGGAGCGATGTCATTTGGTTCCCTAAGCAAAGAAGCTCATGAAACACTAGCAATTGCCATGAACCGAATTGGTGGGAAAAGCAATAGTGGGGAAGGTGGAGAGCATCCAAGCCGCTATGAACTAGATCCAAACGGAGATAATCGTCGCAGTGCTATTAAACAAATTGCATCTGGTCGATTCGGTGTAAAAAGCCATTATTTAGTGCAAGCAGATGAGCTGCAGATCAAAATGGCGCAAGGCGCAAAACCGGGAGAGGGCGGCCAGTTACCTGGCAATAAAGTCTATCCATGGGTAGCGGATGTTCGTGGTTCTACTACTGGAGTTGGATTAATATCTCCGCCTCCACATCATGATATTTATTCCATTGAGGATATGGCGCAATTAATTCATGACTTAAAAAATGCAAATAGGGCTGCACGAATAAGTGTGAAATTAGTCGCTAAATCAGGTGTTGGAACGATCGCAGCAGGTGTTGCTAAAGGTGCGGCAGATGTCATTGTTATTAGTGGATATGACGGAGGAACTGGTGCCTCTCCTAAAACAAGTATTAAACATACCGGGCTTCCGTGGGAGCTCGGTCTTGCCGAAGCCCACCAAACGTTAATGTTAAACGGACTTCGTGATCGTGTCAGGCTCGAAACGGATGGAAAATTAATGACTGGTAAAGACGTTGTAATGGCTGCTCTACTCGGTGCTGAGGAATACGGCTTTGCCACTGCTCCACTTATCGTCTTAGGATGTGTCATGATGCGGGCTTGTCATTTAGATACTTGTCCAGTCGGTATTGCGACTCAAAATCCAGAGCTCCGTGATAAATTTACTGGAAGTGCAGATTACGTTGTTAACTTTATGAAATTTGTAGCAGAAGAAGTACGTGAATATATGGCGTTGCTTGGTTTTAGAACGGTAGAAGAAATGGTAGGACGTACGGATGTGCTAGAAGTAAGCGATCGTGCAAAAGAGCATTGGAAAGCGAAACAGCTGAATTTATCGGCTCTTCTTTATCAACCGGAAGGAACTCGAACGTTTAAAACAGTTCAAAATCATAAAATAGACCAAACTTTTGACTTAACACAATTGTTGCCAAAAGTAGAGCATGCGATTTTAAGCGAATCGAAAGTGGACTTAAATTATCCAATCGCAAATACAGATCGTGTAGTAGGAACGATCATTGGAAGCGAAATTTCTAAATTGTATGGAGCTAGAGGGTTAGCGGAGGATTCTATCACCCTTCGATTTACAGGGGCAGCTGGGCAAAGTTTCGGTGCATTTGTTCCAAAAGGGATGTCGATGTATGTAACAGGGGATGTGAATGATTATTTTGGAAAAGGTTTATCTGGAGGAAAACTAATAGTTTCAGCGCCGCTAAAAGGGTCTGCTGAAGGTAATGTGATTGCTGGAAACGTTACGCTTTACGGTGCAACAAGTGGAACTGCATTTATAAATGGTCGTGCTGGGGAGCGCTTTGCAGTTCGCAATAGCGGAGTAGATGTTGTTGTAGAAGGAATTGGGGATCACGGATGTGAATATATGACGGGTGGTCGTGCTGTCATACTAGGGGATGTTGGAAAGAATTTCGGCGCAGGAATGTCAGGCGGAATTGCGTATGTACTTGTTGATGATAACTTGGACGGATTTAAACAAAAATGCAATATGGAAATGATTGGATTGGAACGAATCGATTCTTCGGAAGAAAGTCATGAAATTCGCCAATTAATAATGGATCATTACTACTACACAAAGAGCACGAAAGCAATGAACATACTGGATCAGTGGGATGTATTTGTTCAAAAGTTCGTCAAAGTAGTACCGAATGATTACAAATTAATCCTTACGAAAATTGCCGCGTTAAAACGCAATGGTTTGACAGATGATGCAGCGGCAATGCAAGCATTTTTAGCTACTTCTGCAAAGCAAGATAAGAAGCAAACTGTACTTGCGAAAAAATAAGAGAGGGGGAATGACAAATGGGTAAGCCTACTGGATTTATGGACTATGAACGAGCAAAAGGAAAGGAAGTAGCCCCTCTCAAACGTATTAAAAATTGGAGGGAGTATGCTGCCAAGTTAACGGACGAAGCACTCCAAACACAGGGTGCAAGATGTATGGATTGTGGGACTCCTTTTTGTCATATGGGAATCGAAATTCGAGGGGCAACGGCTGGCTGTCCAATCAATAACTTAATCCCTGAGTGGAATGATTTAGTATATAAAGGGAAATGGCAAGAAGCACTTGAAAGGCTTTCCATGACGAATAATTTTCCGGAATTTACCGGCAGGGTTTGTCCAGCTCCTTGTGAAGGATCTTGTACACTGGCTATTTCGGATCCTGCGGTTTCTATAAAAAATATCGAACGGACGATTATTGATAAAGGATTTGAAAATGGGTGGGTCGTACCAAGAATTCCTTCTATGCGTACTGGCAAAAAAATTGCTATTGTAGGATCGGGACCTGCTGGACTTGCAAGTGCCGATGAGCTGAACCAGGCGGGACATTCTGTCACTATTTTCGAACGTGCGGATCGCGCTGGAGGGTTACTTACTTACGGTATACCTAATATGAAGCTCGAAAAAGATGTGGTGGAACGTCGCATTCAGTTATTGAAGCAAGAAGGCATCGATTTTGTATTAAATACAGAAATCGGTAAGGATATTCTCGCAGAACAACTGAAGGAACAATTCGACGCTATTATTTTATGTATCGGCGCACAAAAACAAAGAGAGCTTCATATGGAAGGCAGCACATCAAACGGCGTGCATCTGGCTATGGACTACCTAACTTCCACAACGAAAAGCTTGCTCGATTCAAACTTTAAAGACGGACTATTTATCGATACAAAAGGGAAGGACGTCATTGTGATCGGCGGAGGGGACACAGGCGCAGACTGTGTCGCAACTGCCATTCGACAAAATTGTAAATCGGTTGTCCAGTTTGGGAAACATCCACAGTTACCAGCTACAAGAGCAGAAGATAACTTGTGGCCAACCGATCCAAATATTTATAAATTGGAATATGCATATGAAGAAGCGGAAGCAAAATACGGCAAAGATCCTCGTGAGTATTTGATTCAAACAACGAAAATGGTGCCAGATGATAAAGGGAACTTGAAAGAGCTCCATACGATTCAAATGGAGAAAATACTTGGAGAGGATGGATATCATTTTTTTCGAGAAGTTCCTGGTTCTGAAAAAATTTGGCCTGCACAATATGTATTTGTCGCTATAGGCTTCGAAGGTCCTGAGCTAACGCTAGCCAACCAATTTGGGGTTAATATTGTAAATAAAAAAATTGCTGCTTCTACTAAAGATTACGCGACAAATGTGGAAGGAATATTTACTGCTGGAGATGCAAGGAAAGGGCAAAGCCTCATTGTTTGGGCTATAAAAGAAGGGCAAGAAGTGGCCAAAAAAGTGGATGCATACTTGATAAAAGAAATTGAAGGCGTTCGATCAGCTAGCGTCTGAGCTAGCAAGAACAAAGTGCAAGCGGCGAGCAGCACTAATTCCTTCTAATTATGCAGTTACAGAATAAATGTTCCTAGTAAATGGCAAAGGGCAACCAAACAGAGTTGAAAGCAATCAGTTCTAATCTGGAAGCAACCAAATGACAGCGGAGAGCAACTAGTGGCAGTCTGAAAGCAACCAAATTACCCGTGAGAGCAACCAATATTTCATAAATAAGTTTACTTGGAATGAGACTACTATAATAATGGAGCATTATTTAGGGTTACTATACAAGAAGTATCTGCTTTATCAGCTTTGTTGCGTTTAGCTGACATTTGGTCGCGTCACACCATTTACAGGAATAATTATCTCCTGAATTTCAATGTTAAACAGTGTCGCAATTAGCTAACGATCTATTTTATGGCGATTATAGCGAAGTGGCGTTGCCACATGATGTGGCGTACTTGGCTTTCGTTCGCACCGTAGCGAAAATCCAAGTGGACTCTTTATCTAATTACAAAGTCGGACTCTTCCAAAAAGCCTATATGCTAAAAATTTAATTTCTTAAAACCCAGTCACTATAATGATTGGGTTTTACTTTGTTAGCACGCTAAAGTTTTTCTGTTTTTTTCGTTTGATTGATGGCATAATAGAAGAATACTACTAATGGAGGCAAAACAATGATTGGTATAATCGATTATGGAGCAGGAAATTTACATAGTGTTTTAAAAGCAATCGACCGTCTAGATTATCAAACGAAGCTTATTACAAATCCAGAGGATCATGATGAAGCAATCACAAAGCTTATTTTACCGGGCGTCGGAAATGCAAAAGTTGCGATGAATGTATTAAATGAATCTGGCTTGACTAGTTACATGAAAGAGGCAGTTGCAAAAGGGATTCCTCTTTTAGGCATTTGTTTAGGGATGCAGCTTCTTTTAGAAACAAGTGAAGAAGGAGATGTGGAGTGTTTAGGACTGATCAAAGGTAGCGTTCCATTATTTAAAGAAACAGTCGAAAAGGTACCTCATATGGGGTGGAACCAAGTGCAGGATGTGCAAAATCATTTCTTGTTTCAACACATTCCACAGCAAACTGACTTTTATTTTGTACATTCTTTTTATGCAAATCCTACCGAACAAAAGGATGTACTAGGCGTAACTAATTATGGTTTAGATTTTGCTAGTGTGATTGGGAACGAACAAGTGATGGGCGTTCAATTCCATCCAGAAAAAAGCGGGAAATATGGCATTCAATTATTAGACAACTACTGTAAATGAGGAGTTAAACATATATGCTTAGAAAAAGAATTGTTCCAGCAATCGATGTATTGAATGATAAGGCAGTAAAGTATGTACAGTTCCGTAATCCAACGATCATTGGAGACCCGGCTGAGCTTGGAAAAAAGTATTCAGAAGATGGAGCAGATGAATTAATATATCTGGATACTACCGCTTCCCTTAAAAACCAAGAGCTTAAGCTGGAGTGGATTCAAAAAGTCGCAGAGCAAGTATATATACCCTTTTCTGTAATAGGTGGTGTGCGCACATTGGATGACTTTAAACGTTTACTTCGTACTGGTGCAGATAAAGTTGGCGTAAACTCTGCAGCCGTTTTGCGACCTGAACTTCTACGTGAAGCCGCCGACATTTATGGAAAACAATGTGTTGTGTTAGGATTAGATGCAATGCCTATCTATAATGAAGAGGAAGAAATTATTAGATGGGAAGTATATACACATTCCGGTCATGAAAAAACTGGAATGGATGTTGTAGAGTGGGCACAGCAAGCGACAGATCTTGGGGCTGGAGAAATCATTTGTACAAGCATCCATAAAGATGGCATGAAAAACGGCTATGACATCGAGTTGATTAAATTACTATCTGAAAAAGTAAATGTCCCAATCATCGCTTCTGGAGGTGCAGGTAAGATCGAGCATATCGAGGAAGTTTTCACAGAAGGTCAAGCGGATGCGGCACTTGTAGCTTCTATGATCCATTACGGTGATTACACGATTTCAGAAATTAAGGCCTATTTACAAGAAAAGCATATAAATGTACGAATACAATAAAAACATAATAAAAGAAAACAGCACAAAGGGCAGATGCTTAAAATCTGCTCTTTGTGCGTATTTTACATGAATGTACGATTATGCTTCTTATGAAAGATAAGTTGCCCCTACGATAATTAGAAGAATAAATAACACGACGATCAATACAAAACTTGAACCATTGCCACCATAGCCGCCACCTTCGTAACCACCACTATAGCCGCCGTAGCCACCACCATATCCAAAGCCCATATACTTTCACCTCCAACGTAAGGATAAAGGAATATAGAAATTCATCCCTCTTCTTATGTTATGTCAAAGGTAAAAATGGCTTTGGACTTCTGCGTCAATAATTTTGAAAATGATTAAACGAATAGCATAAAAGAAGTTAAAGGATAGCAGAGCTTGTTGTAATAATAGGATGGAGCTCTCCGTTTAGGGCAAAGGAAACCTTTCCTGTCTCTTCGGAAACAACGAGTACAAGCGCATCGGACCTTTCCGATAAGCCAATTGCTGCACGGTGACGCGTACCCAGCTTTTTTTCACCTACAAATATGCCCGACAAGGGAAGGACATTTGCAGCAGAAAGAATTTCATTACTACGAATTAAGACGGCACCATCATGAAGAGGATTTCCTGGATAAAAGATGGATTCTAATAAGGAATGCGTTAACTTTGCGCCAAGAGGAGTACCAGGGCGAATAATCGTATCGACAACGTTCTCTCGCTCGATCACGATTAAAGCACCATGCCTTTGTTTGGAAAGATGCTGAACGGCAGTAGAGATATCTAAATACCGATCAGTAAACGGAGAAAGATAACAGTTTAAATAAAAGGACGCCGCCATCGCTTCTGCTTTTTCGAAATGTTCTTTAATAGTTGCTAGTTTGCCTAATAGACAGAAATTATCTTCCGATAATGTTTGTAATCCTAGATCAACTTCAAGCGAAACTTCTTTAAGCTCTTGTATCAATCGTTCTTTCAGTGGAGAAAAATCGCAATTACCGTTTCTCATGCATCATTACCTCGTTTTTGATAGTTGGTAATACAAGTTTGCCCTGATGTATTAGCTTCATTCCTAAACTTTAGATAATCTCCCAGCCGCGTTCTTTTGCTACGTTCAGAAGTTTTTCTTCCGGTTTAACTGCAATAGGATTACCTACAAGCTCTAGTACTGGCAGGTCCGAAAAGCTGTCTCCGTATGCGTAACTATTTTCCCAATCAATTGGCTGTCCTTCTAGTGCTTGTAATATATGCTCCGTTTTTCGAGTGCCATTTACATGGTCGATAAACGTTTTTGTATCCACTTTATTGTCTTTATAGAAAATTTCTGTGCCGATAATTTGGTTAAAGGAAATTCCTTCCAGCTGTCACCTGATGCAAAAACTGTGTATAGGCACCAGAAACAAGCAATATATGTATATTTTCAGCTTGATGCTTTTCGAGTCTTGCTAAAACTGCTTGATTGAAATCTTTTTGAACGGCTTTGGTTAGCTCATCAAAATAGGTGACTATTTCTTTTTCTGCTATCCCATCAAAAGCTTCAATGTATAGTTGCATCGAACGGGCTTTCATTTTGGCATCTGGATACAGCTTTAACTTATTCGCAATATAAGGCGGTACGATGGATCTGTAAAAGCGTTTATATTTTGTTCGATAAATGGGGTGTTCTTTTAAATGATTCATCAACAGTTTGAATGTCTCTTCTGCATATAGTGTTCCGTCAAAGTCAAAAATTGCAACTCGCATTCCATTCACCTTTTCTTTCTATGTAGTTGCTATCTATTATAACGTAAATGGAAAGAAAATAATGGATAATAAAAACTCATCCCTACTGCAAATAGGGATGAGTTCGTATTATTGTACTTGGTTGTTCATCGATTGATGACCAGGTGCGTAAGAATTAAGTATGCCTTGCATATCTTGCTGCGTTAACTGTGGAACTTGGTAGTAATGATGTTTGTTTTGATAAATAGCAAGCTCATATGCCATTTCAATACAGTTAGGAATAGAATCTGCAAGAACTCGTCTTACAACTGGATTTGTTGTTTCCAATGCAGCTGCAGTTTTTGCAGTCGCAGAAGCTTTTGCAGCACCAAGTAAATACCCGGAAATCATTTCGTCTGTAATTTCATTTGGTCCTTGAATCGGCTTTTTCGGCTGAGACGGCTTCATTCCATAGATGAAATCATTGCCACCTTGCATTTTATAGCTAGAAGTAGGGTGAGAAGGATCTTTACCTGTTTTGAAACATTCAACCGTAATATTATATTCATCCAAGGCAAATGCATATTGACGATTTAAAATATTGAGTAGTTCTTGGTCTTGCACATGTGGTCGAAGTATTGTTTTCAAATTCAATCCTGAAAGAGCCGTCGATAATACTTCATGCACATCGAACAATTCATGACCGCCATGATTCATTTGTGGTGGTACATTTCCTGTTTGCATATTTTGATGTGTTTGACCTTGACCAAATGAGTTTTGATTCATTCAAATATTTCCTCCTTGTAGAAAATGTGATGGGACATCCTCTATAGTTTGGTCAATTGAATGGCTGATATACAAAATCACTTGGATAAATATATTAAAGTTCGAGTGCTTCCACTAAAGAAGAGATGAAGGATTGTAGAAATTGATATGCTTCTTCTATCGTAAAGTTTTCGCTGAATTGATCAATGTAATTTAACGGCAGATTAATTTCCCATAAGCCTTCATCTCCAGAGAACATCATGCTATAGTTCATTTTTTCTTTGTTATAATGTTCATCTAAGTAAGTGGCTATTTTAGATGCCAATTTCTTTTGCACAGCAAGTCCAAACATTGCTGTGTATACTTCAAATACTTCGTCGTATTCTAAGACAAGACCATCTACTTTTAAATCATTTAAGTTTTCTGATTGTAAATAAGCATATTCATTTTTCTTTTCCTTGAAATGAGAGAGGGGAGTGGATAAAAATTCCATCGAATCCTTAGATACAAGCTCTTCTGTTTCTTTATCATATCTTTCACATATTACATTTTGTTTACTCATATAAAATCATTCCTCGTTTCTTCTGCTATTTCTTCCGCAATTGTTTGAAGGTCATAAGCATCAATCGTAAAAAGTGTATAATTTTCTTTTTCCATATAGATTTGCGCTAGTTTTTTTATAAAATTCGGAGAGCCTTCGTTTTCTTCATCGTAAACAATAAGTATACCATCCGAATTACGAAGTAAAAATTTATTTTTTTCGATGAATTGCCAAGGTGCTTCATACGGTCTTTTGGTTAAACTTGTTTCATAATCGGCTTGAAATAATAAGCTTCTATATTTTTCTTGTTTTAGCTCATTCCAATTTTTTTCTTGCTCTAAAAAAGGAGTGATAATGGCGTACTTTAATGAAGGAAATCTTTCCTTTAATTCAAGTACGACTTCAGCCGTCCAAGTTTCGACACCTTGCTGTCCACTTAGTATTACCCATTCCAATCCCTCATCCATAAGAGCGATTAATTTGTTTTTGATCGCTTGCTTAATAACTGGAATACCTGGATGCGAATCATTAAAGATTCCTAATTCATGTGCTTTATAACCTGTTACAACTAATCGCTTTACCATTTATATTACCTTCTTTGAATGACATCTCCATTTAATCTTACCACTTTATGGTCCCTTTATAAAACTTCTGCTCATTAAAAAACGTCTACTCTATTCGAGTAAACGTTCAGTTTAGTTACATTTTCTAAGAAAGGACATGCTTCTTTTGGAAAGTATCAATTTCTTCAACCGAATAACCAAGCTCCGTTAGCACTTCTTTATTATGCTGACCAAGAAGGGGTGCGGGGCTTTTAAATTGACCTGGTGTCTCTGAGAATTTAGCAGGAAAGCCAAGTGTCTTCATCGTACCAGCAACAGGATGCTCATATTCTAAAATCATTTCTCTTGAAAGAATATGTTCATCTGCCAGTGTTTGATCGTACGAGTAAATTGGTCCAGAAGGGATACCATGTTTGTCTAACAGATCCAGCCAGTAGGAGGAATCATGATCTTTCAACACATTCTCCAATTCAACTTCTAATTCATCTACATGGTGAGCTCGTATACTATTCGTTAAAAATCGTTCATCCTCGATCCATTCCGGTTTATTAATCACAGACATGCAAAACTTTTCCCATAGCTTTTGATTTGCTGCACCAATAAGGATGAAGCCATCTTTTGTTTTATAGCCTTGATAAGGAGCAGATACACGATGTGCTGTACCGTTTCTACGAGGGACTTCGCCTTTACCGAAAAAGGCAGCCGCTTCCCACACTGTCCAAGCTAGACCTGAATCGACTAGTGATACATCTATATATTGTCCGTTACCGGTTTTTAGACAGTGAATATAGGCCGCTAAAATGGATTGAATAGCTGTTTGAGCAGCTGCGATGTCATGAATGGCAATCCCAACTTTAACAGGTTTTCCAGTTCGTTCACCGGTCATATCGATTAGACCAGACAAACCTTGTGCCATTATGTCAAATCCGCCTTTATTCTTGTAGGGACCTGTTTGACCATAACCTGAAATGGAACAATAGATCAGCCCTGGATTGATCGATTTCAGCGTATCATAATCGATGCCAAGTTTTTTTGTAACGCCTGGACGATAGTTTTCTATAAAAACATCAGCTTCTTCTATTAACTTATATAAAACTTGTAAACCTTCATCTGTTTTTAAGTTAAGACAAACCCCGCGCTTGTTGCGGTTTACCATCATATACATATAACTTTCTTCATTAATATAAGGTCCCATCGTACGAGTGTCGTCACCAAGTGGAAATTTCTCTACTTTAACAACATCCGCACCCATATCTCCAAGAACCATTGTGCAATAAGGTCCCGCTAATACTTGAGATAAGTCGATCACTTTCATACCTTTCAATGCTTGTTCCATCTAAACTTACCACCTTTAATAAACCTCAGCTTTTAACTACTTTCAACTTATGAAGATCAGTTACATGACTTACACCACTTAAAGAAATGGAGACTTTAGTTTCTTCCAGGAAGCTTTCTAATACCCGTTCAACGCCTGCTTGACCACCAGCAGCTAATCCCCACACAAAAGGACGACCGATACATACAGCAGTAGCGCCAAGTGCAAGAGCTTTCAATGCATCCGCGCCACGTCGGATTCCACTATCAAATAACACCGGGATTCTACCATCGACTGCTTCCACTATTTCAGGAAGGGCATCTATGCTTGCGACTACACCATCTAACTGGCGTCCGCCGTGATTCGATACGATAATGCCGTCGATTCCTTTTTCAATCGCAAGCTTTGCATCTTCTGGATGCAGAATGCCTTTAATCAGTATCGGTAAAGAAGTCTGTTCTTTCAGTTCGGCAATAGCGTCCCAATTTAAGGATGGATGATATAGATAATCTACGATGCCATTAATAATAGAATCCTCGGTTTGATCCGGAAGGGAAGCCATAAACACAGGATCCGTTATAAAATTCCCTTTTGCAATTCCTTTTTTTAGTGGTGAAAATTGGTTGCGCACATCTTCTTCACGCCATCCGAGCATAACAGTATCAACAGTTACGACAATCGCTTTGTACCCAGCTTGTTCGGCTCTTTTTACGATATTATAGGAAATTTCTTTGTTTTTGGACCAATACAATTGAAACCATTTGGTGCTTCCTTCTGTCGCTGCAGCAACTTCTTCTATTGAATAGCTAGAAACGGTGCTTTGAATATAAGGGAAGTTATACTTCGCTGCTGCTTTTGCTACTGCTATTTCTCCGTCTTCATGCGCAATTTTGTTCATTCCAACAGGAGCAACGAAAAGAGGGTGAGGGTATATTTGACCGAACAGTGTAATCTCCGTATTTAAGGAAGAAACGTCGTTTAGAAACCTAGGAACAATGGAATACTTAGCGAATGATTCTGTGTTTTTTCGAAGTGTTTCTTCACCGCCAGCTGAAGAGCGTATATAACCGAAAGGACCGACTTCTAATTTCTCTTTAGCCGCTTGTTCCAATTCAGCAAAATTTATGGGATATTTTTCATTTGAACTTATATTTTTTAGCAATAAATCTAAGTTTGACATGCGTACCACTCCTTATGAAAAATTAGGTTTTCTTTTTTCTATAAACGCAGCAATGCCTTCTTTATAATCGGCTGAACTAAATGAATCCAAAATAAGTTGCTCAATTTCTTTTGTTTCTGCAATTTCTCCGTCGATAATCGATTGGATCACTTGTTTAATGCCGTTATTTGCAACAGAGGATTTACGAATAATTTGTCCCGCAAACGCTAAACACTTTTCTTCGATTTCATCCATTTCATACACATAATCGATTAAGCCAATTTCTTTTCCTTCTTCAGCACCAATCAATTTAGCCGTGTATAATAATTCCTTTGCTTTTGAGGGGCCAACTAAGTTCACCAAACGTTTGGTGCTCGTTAAATTATAGATAATTCCGATATTAGCCGCCGTAATGCCGAGTTTACTGCCAGATGTAGCAAATCTAAAATCACAGGAGTTAGCAAGCTCTAAGCCGCCGCCAATTGCCAATGTTTTAATAAGGGCAATCGTAGGCTTTGGAAAACGATACAGTTTTTCAATGGATTCGAGCGTTGCATCATTATATTCTTTTGCTTTTTTAGCAGAAAATCGATTTTCCAGAAACTCCGAAATGTCTGCGCCTGCTGAGAAAGCTGTTTCGTCAACACCTTTTAGGATCAGTACTTTAACTTGTGAATCGACTTCCAATTCCTCTAGTATTGTTCCTAACTGTTTAAACATAGCAAGGGAAAATGAATTTTTCTTCTCTGCCCGATTAAAAATAAGAGTAGCTATTGCTCCATTCTTTTCTACAAATAAAGTGTTCGACATGTAAGAACCTCCAACTAATCTTTTTTCAGTTTTACAGCAAGTCTATTTCCAATAGATTGAATGCTTTGAACAAGGATGATTAATATGAAGACAGTTGCATACATAACATCGACTTCATAACGCAAATGTCCGAAACGATAAGCTAAATCCCCAAGACCTCCAGCACCGACCATCCCAGCCATTGCCGTTGCTCCTATTAAACTTACAGTAGAAATAGTTAAACCTAAAATAATTGAAGGGCGTGCTTCGCGTAATAATACATGCCATATAATTGATCTAGTTTTAATCCCCATTGCTGTATAAGCTTCAATCACACCATTTTCCACTTCGAGTAACGCTGACTCCATCAAACGTGCTATATAAGGCGCTGTATAAATAACGAGAGGGACGATTACGCCTTTTACCCCAATAGTCGTACCAACGATAAATTTTGTAAATGGTAGAATAAAAAATAGTAAAATGATAAATGGAATAGAACGAAGTATATTGATCAATAAGTTGCTTGTTTGGTATAAAAACTTATTTGCCAATGCTTGACCTGGTCTAGTTAATACGATTAAAATTCCTAGCGGTATTCCGATAAGTACGGAGAAAAACAAAGAAATTCCCACCATTTGAAATGTTTCCACAACCGATTTTCCGATGATCGGTAGCCATTGGTTGATAAATGTGTCTAGTCTACTCATGATTGTCCCTCCAAGTTCTCAACACCTACGCCACTTTCTTCTAAAAACTGTAATGCAGCGTTTACTTGGTCTTTTTCTCCTATTAAATGAATGACAATGTTTCCAACAATGCCGTTTTTCAATTCGATAATATTAGCGGTTAGAATATTTGGTTTAACATTAAATCTTTGACTTACTTCTGCAAGCAATGGCTGCCCAGTGCTTTCACCTACGAATGTTAACCGAGTAACCGCTCCCGTAACATGTAATTGTGAAATTAAAGCAGGGGATAGATTGCGCTGACTAATCGTACTTAAAAACTTTTTAGTTGTAGAATGTGTAGGCTTTGTAAATAATTGAATCGCAATATTTTGTTCTACAACATGCCCGTTTTCCATGACATATACATGATCACAAATTTTTTGGATAACATTCATCTCGTGGGTGATGAGCAAAATAGTTATTCCTAGATCTTTATTAATTTTTAAAAGTAGATCTAAAATAGAATCGGTTGTTTCTGGGTCAAGTGCGCTAGTTGCTTCATCACTTAATAGAATTTCTGGTTCTTGTGCAAGTGCTCTTGCAATAGCAACACGTTGCTTTTGACCACCAGACAACTGATTTGGATAATTTTTATGTTTATCTGTTAATCCAACAATCTCTAGATATTTTTCTGCTCTATTTTGAACTTCTGCTTTGTTATAACCAAGAAGTTTAAGAGGAATCGCAATATTATCATAAACAGTAGCTGTTTTTAGTAGGTTAAATCCTTGGAAGATCATTCCTATTTTATTGCGAGCTTCACGTAATTTGGGAAGGGGGAGGGAAGTGGTTTCTACTCCATTAATATAAACCTTGCCTTCTGTTGGTCTTTCAAGTAAATTTACACAGCGAATAAGTGTACTTTTACCAGCACCACTATATCCAATAACTCCATGAATTTCTCCTTTTTTTACATGGATGTTAACATTATTTACTGCCTTTACTTTGCCGTTTTTACTATTGAATTCTTTTGAAATATTTTCTAAAACGATCATTATATGTCTTCCTTTCTAAAGAAAACGTTACCGAAGTCGGTAACGTTCTCAAATTCTTTACTCATCCCAGCTAGGTAATACAGATCCTTGAAATTCTTCTTCGATGAATTGTTTTACTTCTTCTGATTGATAAGCTTTCACAAATTTTTGAATCGTAGGGTCATCTTTATTCTCCGCACGGACAACCACATAGTTCACATATGGAGAGTTAGATGACTCTAGTAAAATAGAATCTTCTTTTGGATTGATCCCAGCATCTAGTGCAAAATTTGTATTGATGGCAGCAGCGTCTACTTCACTTAACTGCTTTGGAATTTGAGCAGCTTCTAGCTCAATAAATTTTAAGTTTTTTGGATTTTCCTCTAGGTCATAAATAGAGGCAGTTTCTCTTTTGTCTTCTTTAATTTTGATAAGTCCATTTTCTTCTAAAATATATAACGCACGAGCGCCATTTGTTGGGTCATTTGGTAATCCGAAAGTTGCACCCTCTGGAAGTTCATCCATTGACTTGTATTTATCTGAATATACGCCCATTGGGTTTAAAATCGTTTTTCCAACCGGTACTAAGTCCGTGCCATGGTCTTCGTTAAACGTGTTTAAGAAAGGTTCGTGTTGGTAACTGTTAGCATCTAAGTCACCCTCAGATAAAGCTGTGTTTGGTAATATGTAGTCAGAAAAAACTTTAATATCCACTTCTAATCCATCTTTAGCAGCTACTTCTTTTGCTTTTTCTACGATCTGTTCATGCGGTCCAGCAGTTACACCAATAACTAATTTTTTTTCGTCTAACGCTTTATCTCCACTACTAGAATCATCGCCACACGCAGCAAGTGCTCCAGTTAATAGTACGCTTAAAAGTAATCCAAATTTCTTCATTGTTGCTTCCTCCTAATTATTATTAGGAATGTTGAATAAATATAAAAGCCTCTCTTTCAAAAGAAAGAGAGGCACATAAAAATACGTATTTGTCCTCTCTTATCTTCCAAAACAATACGTTTTGCAGGATTTAGCACCTTTCTACATAACTAGTATGTAGATGGTTGCCGAGCTTCATCGGGCCAGTCCCTCAGCTACTCTTGATAAGAGATGTAAGCTATTAAATTTTTCATCAGTTCCATGAGAATTAATTTACTACATCAATTTACTAAAGTCAACTTATTTTTTCTAATTGAAATATTCAGTCCAAATAGTTTAAAGTAATTATCAATAAATAAATATACAAGGATGATGAAAAAATGTCAGCAGTTAGAGTAAATTATGCAACTGGACAACTCGGCAAAACAATTGGTGCGAGATTAGTATACGGAACAGATCTGCTAGAAGGAATCGAACAATTATGTGCAGAAAATAAGATAGAATATGCAACGATTATCAGCTGTTTTGGTAGCTTTCAAAAAAGTGGGTTTGTGTATTTAGTTCCGAATGATGCCTCGATAATTGGCGTTGGATATAATGACCTTGTAGTAAAGGAAGGACCAATCGAGTTTTTACAAGGTACGGGAGTTATTTGTAAGAGAGAAGGAGAATACGAGACTCATTTTCACGGGACAATGTGTGATCAAAAAGGAAATATTTTTGGAGGTCATTTTATCAAGGGGAAAAATCCAGTTATAACAGTGGATCTCGTTCTTGCAGAAGTTACGGGGATGGAATTTCAACGTAAATTTGATTCAGAAACAGGGGCCAATCAATTTTATCCGGTAGAGAAAGATGCGACGGAACCGAAAAGAATAGAGAAGTAAGGAATGGGGCGATTCCAAGATGACTTTTTGGGGTCACCCTTTTTATTTTGAGTGAAGCGCAGCTAAAAACTAGTTTTATACTGACTTTAATCCAATAACTGGCAAAGGGCAACGAACCAATCACTGAAAGCAATCTGTTCTAGTCTATAAGCAACCAAATTAGCATGAGAGCAACCAAATTCCTTATGAAAGCAACTAATTCTCAGAACAGCAAGTTTACTTGAAGTGAGATGCCGATGACTGTTACTCCCATTCTAGAACGTTGCGCAAACGGTGAATATTGTTGCGCGTTTGAAAGGAAACGTTGCGCAAATGGCCCAAAATGTTGCGTATATGAACTCGAACATTGCGCATTTACAAAGTAACACCTTAGAACGAGCCAAACTCCTCACTAAAACAAACAAGAAGACTGTCCTAAAGGTAATACCTTCGAGACAGCCTCATTTTTTAAAACAACTCTAGTTTTGCAATTCGTTCCACAGCTTCTACTAATCTTTCTTCATCAACTAACAGACCCACACGTACGTAGCCTTCGCCAAATGTGCCAAATCCATTACCAGCGGCAACAGCTACATCTGCTTTAGCGAGTAATAAATCTGCGAACTCTTCGCTCGAATACCCTTTCGCAACAGGTAACCACGCAAAGAAAGATCCTTTTGGAGCTTTTACATCCCAACCAATTTTTGAACATGCCTCTACTAATGCATTTCTTCTATCTTCATACAATGAAACCAACTCATCTACACATTGTTGACTCTTATTTAGTGCAGCTGCAGCTGCAGATTGAACTGCAGGGAAGAGGCTAACAAATAAATGATCTTGAATGATATTGATCGCTTCAATCATTTTAGCGTTTCCTACTGCAAATCCAACTCGCCAACCAGCCATATTGTATGTTTTGGACAGTGTGTACATTTCTACTCCGACTTCTTTTGCGCCATCTACTTGCATGAAGCTTAAAGGTTTTTTCCGGTCGAATCCTACGGCACCATATGCGAAATCATGAACGATCGCAATATCCGACTCTTTTGCCAGTTTCACTGTCTCTTCAAAAAATTCTTTAGTTGCTATAGCACCTGTTGGGTTATTCGGATAATTTAAATACATCAATTTAGCGGCTTGTTTTTGTTCTTCTGTTAATTTGCTGTAATCTGGTAAATAATCATTTTCCTCTAGTAGGGGCATCGTATCAAAACGAACATTTGCAAGTCCCGCACCTGACAAATAATCTGGATATCCTGGGTCTGGAAGAAGCATTAACTCTTGCTCATTCATTATTGCGAGTGGTAATTCTACTAATCCTATTTTGGTGCCGAACATAATGGCTACTTCTGTGTTCGGATCAATGTCGACATTGTATTCACGTTTATAAAAATCAGCAGCAGCTTGTTTCAAATCATTTGTACCTCTAAAAGGAGAATATCGATGAGATCCAGGATTAGCAGCTGCATCTTGTAGCGCTTTTACAATATGTTCAGGCGTTGGTTGATCTGGATTTCCTTGTCCGAGATTGATGACATCTCTTCCTTGTGCTACAGCGAACGTTACCTTTTGAACGAGTGTAGCAAAAAATTGTGGGGGTAGATTTTTTAATCGATTTGAAAAGTCCATGTACATAACCTCTTTTTTTTAATAGTTGCATATATTAGACAAATCTTATAATCTTTTTAGTATTATGTCTATAGGTGGTGTCGAGATGAAAGTTGCTTGTGTTCAATTAGATATTGTTTTTGGTGAGCCAAAAGAAAATTTTCTCAAGGTAGAGGAAAAGATTAGAGAAGCCGCATCTTTAGGGGCAAATACAGTGGTATTACCTGAAATGTGGAATACGGGTTATGATTTAACTCGTCTTGAAGAAATCGCTGATGTGAACGGCGAAGAAACGAAAAAATTATTATCTCAACTCTCAAAAGAATTAAATATACATATTGTTGGAGGTTCTGTTTCAATCAAAAAAGGCGACAAATTTTATAACACTATGTATGTGACGAATGCTTTGGGTGAAGTCGTAGGGGAATATGACAAAGCTCATTTGATTAAATTAATGGATGAACATCTTTACCTAGAAGCAGGTAGTGAGAAGAATGTATTTACGCTTGATGGAGTCAAAATGGGCGGGATCATTTGTTATGATTTGCGTTTTCCTGAATGGACAAGAGCGCATTCGTTAAACGGTGCTAAGGTGATGTTTGTACCAGCGCAATGGCCGGCTAAACGAATCGATCATTGGAAAATTCTTTTGCAAGCAAGGGCAATCGAAAACCAAAGCTTTATCATAGCAGTGAATCGGGTAGGAAGCGATCCTCATAATGAATTTGGTGGAAATTCCATGGTAATAAGCCCTTGGGGGGAAATTATATGGAATGGTGCAAACGAGGAGTGCATTGAAATCCTCGATTTAAATCTAGAAGAAATTGAAGAAATACGTGCGCGCATTCCAGTCTTTTCGGATAGAAGAGAAGAACTATATAGATAAATGAAACTGTAGACAATCTCTAAAAGAGTGTCTACAGTTTTTGTGGTGAGTTAGAGAGAAATTTAGTAAATTTCTGCTATTATATGAACCTTTAAAAAAGTTTTAACCAAGTTAATCTATCTTCTTTTTGTAATTTTCAAATATATTAAAGTATAGTAGTATGGAATCATAAAGGGGGACTTATGATGAGAAATGAAGTTCATGCAATTCAAGATGATTACCCAGAGGATTTCGCTTGGTGTTTTGGTTGTGGGAGATTAAATGAGGAAGGGCATCATTTCCGAACAGCTTGGAACGGAAATCATACGGAAACAATTTATGATCCAAACGAAAAGCATACCGCGATTCCTGGCTTTGTATACGGCGGATTAATCGCTTCGCTGATCGATTGTCATGGGACGGGCTCTGCTTCACTTGCGTTACATCGTAAAAATGGCTTTGAACCTGGAAGTGGGGAAGCACCACCAAGATTTGTCACAGGTTCTTTGCATGTAGATTTTCTAAAGCCAACTCCACAAAATGTAACATTGAAAGCGGTGGGAACGATTGAGGAAATTCATCCGAAGAAATGGAAAGTCACAACAGAGGTTTTTGCTGGAGATACGCTATGTGCTAAAGGGGAAGTAGTAGCGGTCGTTATGCCGGCAACATTTGCACTACAAAACTAATTAAGAAATGAATTAATCAATTGATAGCTATAGTTTTACCTAAAAAGTGTTAAGCGGCTTGACTTAGTCATACCTCTTAATACTTTTTTGATATTTAAACATTTATTTCTTCTTCATTATTTTTAGCAATCCATCGAACTAAATATTTTTGATAGTGGGTCATTAACCAACCTACTATTTTACCAATAAAATATGCAGCAACTAGCGTGCCAATCCCAATGGACCCTAATGAGTGTATGAAAATAATACATACTAAACCTGCTACACAAACATTTAATAAGTCACTAGAAATCTTGGCTTTACTAAATTTCATTTTAAACTTTTCACTTATTGCATACGTTAGGGCATCATACGGCATTAATGGAAATTTTGCATTGAAATATCCTAGTAAGCCAATAGAAACAACAAATAAACTTATCATTAAAAAGACACATCGCATGACAATTGATTCGGGTATAGGTAGCAATTGTACTAGGGACAAGGTTGCGTCCATAAAAAATCCAAACAAAAATGTAATAATTAACTGTACGATAGATTCTTTCAAATCGAATCGTTTACTCAAAATTACTTGGATAATAATGAATAATATATTTGCTACTATTGTCATCATCCCGACTGATAAACCGAAAGATAGAGAAAATGCATACGCTAATGAAGAGACTGGTGATACACCAAAATCTGCTACAATGGAAAAGCTGACACCAAGGGATAGAAAAAACAACCCAATTACGTACAAACTAAGTCTTTTGATGGTTATATTCATATGACTCATCATATTCTCCTTTCTACATATAATCTATTTTTCATAGTAGCACGTAATTTGTTATACGAAAAATATATATTTGGTATACTCATCATATGAAAACACATATAACGGAGTGAGATAATGGATATACGACAATTACATTATTATAGAGAAATCGTCAAACAAGGGAGCATTTCAAAAGCAGCAGAAATATTGCATATTGCGCAACCTCCATTAAGTCAGCTTTTAAAGAAGCTTGAAACAGAGCTAGGTACAACTTTAATCTATCGTTATCGTCAAAAATGGGAGTTATCCGAAACAGGACAGTTATTATTTCAATATGCGGACCAATTATTAAACCAAACAGAAGAAGTCAAAAGGCGTATACATGAAATTGAAGAAGGTACTGCAGGAACCGTACGAATCGGAGTGTCTTCTGCATGTTCTAATATGTTAACTGATTATATTGCAGAATTTAGAACAGAGTTTTCGCAAGTCAAAATCAACATTTTCTCTGGGGATTCGGAAGGACTATTAAAGAAGTTAACACAAAAAGAAATTGATATTGCTTTACTGATAAGACCAAATGACACGGAGCAATATGTGAAAAAATCCTTGAAAAAACAGCCTGCCATTCTCATGGTTCCTAATAGTTGGACAGCCTCTCTCTCCGCTCAACCTACTGTAAAAGAAATTGCCCATCTACCGTTTATCATGCTAGGTGCAATGGAAGGACACTCTTTTCATGAAAAAATAAAAAAAGCGTTTGATGAATTTGGGTTGAAACCAAATATTATTGTAGAATGTAGAGATCTTCCAATGGTCGTTGCGCTTGTGAATCGAGGGCTTGGCATTTCCATTATTCCGAGAATGCACTACGAATCATTTTTCTCCGAACACTTTAAAATATACGAGCTGCAACAATTTGATTTTAGTGTGGAACCAGTTTTGATGAAATTAAAAGAGGAACCTATTTCAAAAGTCTCTGCACAATTTTGGGAGATGGTGAAATAACTCCTGATTATATGAAAAAGTAGCAATCTCCAACACTTAACCCACGAATCATTCTTAATATGCAATGAACTTTTTTGAACGCCTTCTATTTTCCTGTGTATTTTTGTGTGTCAAAACATATACATGAATTAGTGGAAGGTGGGGAAAATGTTTTTCATACACAAATCGCTCGTTATTATTATGGGAAGTATCTTGATAGCAATAGGGATTAACCTTTTTTTAGTTCCTTTTCATTTACTGGACGGTGGGGGAATTGGACTAGGTTTAATCATCCATTATTTACTGGATATGAAGGTTGGTCTTGCAATTTTATGTATAAGTACGCCTATTTTCCTCTTGGCATGGGTTTATTTTCGTTCGTTTTTTTACAACGGCATACACGGATTGCTGTTTTCGTCTGTAATCATTGATTTTTTGTATCCATTACATATCATTGGTGAGAAATTTATAACTTCTGAAATGGTTGGTGCACTAGGTGGCGGTATATTGATCGGGCTTGGAGTAGGTAGTATGCTCCGGTTCAAAATTACGGTTGGCGGAACCGATTTACTTGCGCAAATGATGGCGAAGCCTTTGGATATTAATCCTGGTTTGTGTATTTTGTCTATTGACGTTTTGGTCGTTTCTTTAGGAAGTATCTTGGTTGAATCTGTTTCTTTGTTATTTTCTTGTATTACAGTCCTTTCAGTGGGGATCACTACCTCGTTAATCGTAAGGAAACATTATTAAACACTTCGTAAAAAAAGAGAGGTTTGTAGAAAATTCTACTACCTCTCTTTTTTATCGATTAAGTTGCACTCACTTCATCTACACTAGGACTAGTCTTTGGCTCTGGTACTCTTGACAGAATGATGAGCCCAACAATAAATAAGATGACTAAACTAAATACACCATAGTTCGATTTACCTGTTACTTGTGCAGTGAAAGCAACTAATAACGGTCCCATAATAGAAGCGAACTTACCGAAAATATTATAAAAGCCGAAAAACTCATTGGAATTTTCTTTCGGTACAAGCTTTCCAAAATAGGATCGGCTAAGTGCCTGGATTCCACCTTGGGAAGTGGCAACTAACATTGCTAAAATCCAAAAATCCACAACGGTTTCTAAGAAAAATGCATACGTACATACTATAATATAGACAATAATTCCTACATACAGCATTTTCTTTTCGGAAAACTTTCCTGCAAGCCACCCATATAACAGTGCGAATGGTGCTGCGACAACTTGAGTAGCAAAAAGAATGATTAATAGACTTGTGGCGCTAAGACCCAAATCTGTGCCATACGCGGTAGACATATTAATGACGGTACCAACTCCATCAATATAAAAAAAGTATGCTAGTAAAAATAAGAACAATGCTTTATATTGACGAATTTCTTTAAAAGTTTTACCTAAGCGTTTAAAACTTTGGATAACAGGCTTTCCTTCTCGTTCGATAAAATGAATCTGTTTGACGTTTTTGTACAGTGGAATAGAAAATACAACCCACCAAATTGCTGTAATGAGAAATGCGATTCGACTAGCATTAGTAGTAGATAACGCAATAATTCCCTGTTGAGATAACACAATGATGATTATACTTACTAAAAAGGGTATAGTACTACCAATATAACCAAGACTAAACCCACGAGCCGATACTTTGTGCATTCGTTCGTTTGTCGTCACGTCGACGATAAAACCATCATAAAACACATTAGCACCAGTTGCGCCAAGTGCAGCTAACGTATAGAAAATGAGCAATAGTAACCAATTATCGAACGGTACAAATGCAAGCATTGCTGTGAATGTCACACCGAGTATAAAGAAAAACGTAAAAAACTTCTTTTTCATTCCACGATAATCAGCGATTGTACCTAAAATAGGTCCAAGCATTGCTAATATAAAGGTGAATATAGCAATCGTATACCCTAAATAAGCTGTAGAATCAGCAGCATCTACCCCCGCTGCTGTCGCTGAAGATTTATAAAATATAGGAAACACTGCGGTAGTAATAATGATTGAATATGCTGATGAACCCCAGTCGTAAAGTGACCAACTGTTCTCCTCTTTGGTGAACTTTTTCATCTGTCTGTTAATCCTCCTATCGTTATTTTCTCTTATTGTACATGATACGAAAGGATCAAGGGAAAAAATCATAAAATATTACGTTAATTTAACAAACTATGAATAGTATAAAGCTTTCAAATAAATTTACAAAACATTTACAAATATATCGGGCAGTAGCGTTTAAAATAAATAATAGAGGAGCAAAAGCTAATGGACACAATGACAAATCGAAGAGCAATAATTGATATAGGATCGAACTCTATTCGACTCGTAGTATACAGTTACAACTCATTACAAGGGTTAGTGGAGCATCATAATTTTAAAACGGTTGCGAGGCTTAGTATGTATATCGATTCAAAAGGTAATTTAAAGGAAGACGGCGTTCAAGTGTTATTAGAAACATTAACGAAATTCAAAGAAATACTGAAAGATATACAAGTCAACCATGTTTTTGCGGCAGCAACTGCAGCTATCCGCCAGGCAGAAAATAAGGAAGAGATTTTAGCATACATAGAAGACAAATTAGGTTTATCCCTATCAATTTTAACAGCTGAACAAGAAGCGTATTTTGGCTATTTAGCAGTTATTCACTCAACAAATATACCAACAGCTGTAACTATTGATATGGGTGGGGGAAGTACGGAAATCACATTCTATGAAAACAAAAAGCTAGTCCATATGCATAGCTTACCATTCGGTGCAGTGTCATTAAAAAGAAGATTTATGGAAAATGCGGAAATGAGTCCAGAAGAAAGAAGCGAGTTAAGTAACTATGTTATGGAACAGCTTCAACCGCTTACTTGGATACATAGTCTTCAAGTTCCGATTGTTGCAATCGGAGGAAGTGCACGTAACATTGCGCAAGTGGATCAGCAGAGAAAAGATTTTCCTTTGAATGGAATTCATCAATATGAATTGCAAGCAATAGACTTAGAAGACATTAGCTCACAATTTGCTAATTGCTCATTAGACGAACTAAAAAAAATAGATGGCTTATCTAGTGATCGAGCAGATATTATTGTTCCCGCACTGGAAACTTTTCGACTGTTTATGGATGTGGTAAAGTCACCTTCTTTTATGTATAGCAAACGAGGCTTAAGGGAAGGTATTATTCTGTCCGAATTGGTAGAGAAATATCCAAAAGAGTTTAATGTGAATGAAGTTGCGCAAAATGCAATTCGTCATATTTTGGGGAAATTTCATGTGAATGAAGAAAATACATTACACTTATATGATATTTTTACAACTATTTACGAGCAATTTATTGAATGGAATTATATAGAACCGCTAGAAAATGAGCAATTATTGCGTTATGCATACATATTATTTTATATAGGTGAACATATAGATCAAGATGCCGCAAGTCAGCATACTTTCTATCTATTAACCAACTTAAACGTAGATGGACTTTCCAATGAAGAAAGGTTAATAATAGCGCTCCTCTCCTCCTATAAAAATAAGGATACGTTTAAACAATATGTATCTGCGTACGAAAAAATCATCTCAGGAAATGAAGCTAAAAAACTAAGGGATATTGGAGCTTTGATTCGTTTTACAAAAGGCATGGATGTGTTAGGGCGTTCGAATATTAAACAAGTTACATTAACACAAGCGACAGATGAAATAGTTCTAATCTTTTCCGTTGCTGGCAATTGTCTGTTAGAGAAATACCAGGCAGAAAAGTTAAAAAAACATTTGGAGAAAATCGTAAATCATCAAGTCATATTAGTGTTTAACTGAAATGGAGGATAATATATTGTGACCGATAAAATAGTAGATGATCATCCATTTAATGATTATGCAAATTATAATAATAGAGAAATTAGTTGGTTAGCTTTTAATGAGCGGGTTTTACAGGAAGCTGAAGATGATACTAATCCACTGTTAGAACGTTTAAAGTTTTTAGCTATTTTTAGTTCTAATTTAGATGAATTTTTTATGGTGCGTGTGGCAGGACTTCAAGATCAAGTGAGAGCGGGCTTTAACAAACCGGAAAACAAAGCGGGGCTGACCCCTAAAGAGCAATTGGCCCAAATATCAGCGATTACTAAGAATCTTGTAGATAGGCAAATGGCTATATATACAGAGTTAGTAGAAAATCAGCTACCACAGCATGGTATTTCCTTATTGAAGTATTCTCAGTTATCGAAAGAACAAGTGAAAGAATTACAAGTTATTTTTGATGAAGAAATATTCCCGATACTAACGCCAGTAGCAGTAGATGCTTACCGACCTTTCCCAATATTATTAAGCAAAACAATGAATATATTGGTGATGGTAGAAAACGAGAGTGGCAAAGGTAAACACAATGAACAAAATAAAATTGCGATTGTACAAGTTCCTTCTGTATTAAGAAGATTTATCCAAGTAAAAACAAAGGATGGCACCTTTGCCGCAGTATTATTAGAAGATGTCATAATTGCAAATATAGCTAAACTTTTCCATGGATACGAAGTAAAGCATGCAAATCCCTTTCGAATTACTCGGAATGCAGATTTAACGATTCATGAAGAAGGGGCACGTGATTTACTAATTGAAATAGAAAAGGAACTTAAAAAACGGAAGTGGGGAGCGGTAAGTAGGCTTGAAGTAAAAACGAGCCAAATCCAGCAAAGGGTACTCACCTATTTATTGGAGCAGCTAGAAATACATCGAGACGATGTGTACAAAATACATGGACCACTTGATCTTACTTTTTTATTTTCTTTTATCCCATTTTTTGAAGGAAATTATAACAGGCTCTTCTATGAACCTTTTATCCCGCAACCACCAAAAGATTTAGCAAGCGATGAAGATATTTTTGCAAAAGCATTAAAACAGGATTTGTTTTTTCATCATCCCTATGAATCCTTCCAGCCTATCATCGATTTCATAGATAAGGCAGCGGATGATCCTCAGGTGTTAGCGATTAAACAAACACTGTATAGAGTGAGCGGAAACTCACCCATTATTTTGGCTTTAAAAAGGGCTGCTGAAAATGGAAAACAAGTGACCGTTCTTGTTGAATTGAAAGCGCGATTCGATGAAGAAAACAACGTCCATTGGGCCCGTGAACTAGAAAAAGCGGGTTGTCTTGTTATTTATGGCATGCATAATTTAAAAACACATTCGAAGATTACTTTAGTTATCAGAAGTCAAAACAACCGTATTGAACAATTTGTCCATTTAGGAACGGGAAATTATAATGATAAAACTGCTCGTATATATACTGATATGGGGATTATTACGACCAATAAGAAAATTGGGTCCGATGCGACACAGTTTTTTAACTATTTAAGTGGTTATACAAATAAACCAGAATACAATAAGTTGGTAGTCTCTCCGTATGATATTCGTGACAAGTTTTTATATTTGATCGATGAAGAAATAGAATATCATCGAGCTTACTCCAATGGACATATTAAACTTAAGATGAATTCACTGACGGATAAAGACCTAATCGTTAAATTGTACGAAGCTTCAGCTGCCGGTGTAAAAATCGATTTAATCGTGCGTGGCATATGCTGCTTACGCCCAGGAATCGCGGGTGTGAGTGAGAACATAACGGTTACAAGTATCGTAGGAAGATTTTTGGAACATTCTAGAATCTATTGGTTTCATAGGAATGGATCGAGTAGATTATATTTATCTTCTGCAGATATGATGACTCGTAATATGGTCAAGCGAGTGGAGATTTTGTTTCCTGTGCTAGCGCCAGCTATTAAAAAGCGAGTAATGGAAATTATAGATATCGAACTGCAGGATAATGTTAAAGCGAGAATACAAGATTCAGAGGGTATTTATCATTATAAAGAAGTGGATGGAAAGAGGATCAATAGCCAACGGATTTTTCTAGAGAAAGCATCTAGCCATATCCAGCATGTATAACTGTTTAATGCATAGGAATGCGATAAAGTCGCATTTCTATGCTTTTTTGTGGTTAGGAAGTTGTTAGTTCGTCTTTTTTCATAAGCAAAAATATAATATTTAGCAATGAAAGCAAAACAAAAAGACCTCAGTCGAGTAGAATACCGAACTCAGGTCTTAGAAACTGCTTAATGTAATTTGGTTGCTTTTTTAGGCTTTCTTGTATTTCGCTTTTCGAATGGAAAGGATCTAACGCTTTTTAAGTTTTTCGGATTCTTCAGAAACGACGAAAGCAAGATCTTCATTGCCGAAAAGTTGGAGCACATTTAAAAGTGTTTCTGTGTCTACTGTTATTGCATCATTGTCCGTTTCTTCAATAGCTTTTTCGAGAAGTAAGTTCTTTTCTTGCTGGGGATAAGCTTGTGCATACAACGTTGATGCATTTAATTGATGGTTTGCACACCAGCTGGCAAACAACTGAATCATCACATTTTCATCCGCTTGATATTGGGAAATCACTTTGTCCATTATGCTTGACCTTCTTTCCATCCGTCTAAAAGCTTCCACAGTTTGTACATAATAATAGTAGATTTTTGTTCGAGCTGACTTTCAGTAAATGCTTCTGTTAAGGCTGGGACGATATTTTCTAGCAAAAAGATTCTGGGTGTTTCTTTCGACAATTCTTCTAATACAAACTCAATTGCTTGTATGGTATTCGAAGAAAATGCTTCTTTTTCTTCTAAATAAAAGGTATGCAACAGCTCAATTACATGCTCCTTTGTAACAGATGATGTTTCTGTATTTAATTTGAAAAAGGAATTATTCAATAGAGAATCATTCGTTTCCGCCATGTCATAAATGATTGTTTTAATTCTTCTCAGGATAAAATGAATTAATTGATCAAAGGAAATATTAGCAGATTTATTGATCCAGGGGTGCTGTAGTTGCTGGATCATACCAAGTGTAAGAACTGCACAGTCTGTCGCTACATTTTTTGTCTGTTCACCGAAGACATCTACTAATCGACTAGAAAGCCAGTTGATTTCTTCCATATAATTTCGTTTGATCAGATCACGAAGATCCACATCTTGTGAATTAATAATAGATGCAAAAAGAGGAAATAGATTATGCTCCTGAAAGACGATAAATCGAACGGACATTTGTTTGGATAATACATTTATATCCGAACTATTTTGTTGCGCATGAATTTCTCTTCTTTTAATCAATGTTTCATTTCTTGCATTTTCGAGAATAGCTATAATACATTCATTTTTAGATGAAAAATAATTATAAAACGTACCTTTTGATACATTTGCTTCTTCAATTATATCGTTCACGGTAGTAGACCTAAAACCTTTTTCAATAAATAGTCTTTGTGCCGCTATTAATACATTTCGTTTTTTAGTGTTCATAAAGTAATCACCTTTAGACTAGTAGTATAATTCTTATAATAACTGTTAAATCAACGTTTATCAAACTATTTTAGTTGATTAAAATATTTTGTTTGCTTTTTTTGGACGATGAGTATAAAATATTCAAGTGTTATAAGACAGAAACGAAGCTTTAAAGAAATAGGAGGAATGAAAGTAATGGAAGAAATGCAACAAAAACCCCCATATGCAATGATTGCAATCCTCTTTGTAGGAGCATTCATTGCGTTTTTGAATAATACACTATTAAATGTAGCATTACCAACGATAATGATCGAATTTGATGTAAAACCAGTTGTAGTGCAATGGTTAACGACAGGTTATATGTTAGTAAACGGGATTTTAATACCAGCCAGTGCCTTTTTTGTACAAAGATTTTCCAATAGAAAATTATTTATCACGGCGATGGTACTTTTCACAGTTGGTACATTATTAGCTGCTTTAGCTCCAGTATTTGGAGTATTAATCGCAGCACGAATGATTCAAGCGGCAGGTTCAGCAATGATGATGCCACTTCTTATGAATGTTATGTTATCCGCATTCCCAATTGAACGTCGCGGAGCTGCGATGGGTATGTTTGGATTAGTTATGATTTTAGCTCCGGCAATTGGACCTTCTTTATCAGGTTTTATATTAGAACATGCCGAGTGGCGAGCATTATTTGAAGTAATATTACCGTTCGCGGTAATTGTTTTATTGTTTGCTATTTTTAAACTTCGCAACATTACACCTAACAGTAAAGTGAAATTAGATGTATTTTCCCTTATTTTATCCAGTATAGGATTTGGCTCATTATTATACGGGTTTAGTACTGCAGGGGATAAAGGTTGGGGAGCCCCAATCGTTTATGGAACAATCATCATCGGATTTATCGCACTTGTTCTGTTTGTATGGAGACAGTTAACACTAGAAGAACCAATGCTGGATGTTAGAATTTATAAATATCCTATGTTTACTTTGTCATCGATTATTTCGATCGTTGTATCTGCAGCGATGTTTTCTGGAATGATTTTAACTCCGCTTTATGTACAAACAATACGTGGAATTTCACCATTCCATTCAGGTTTATTGATGCTACCTGGTGCACTTGCGATGGCGATCATGTCACCAATCACAGGGAAGATTTTTGATAAATATGGTGCTCGAATATTAGCAATCACTGGGCTTACAATTACGGCGATTGCAACACATTTCATGAGTGAATTTACGCAAGATACTAGTTACTATTACATCATGGGAATTTATACGCTTCGTATGTTTGGTATGTCGATGGTTATGATGCCTATTATGACTAACGGTTTAAACCAATTACCGATGAATATGAATCCACATGGTACTGCGATGAATAATACATTGCAACAAGTATCTGGGGCAATTGGTTCTGCGATATTCTTAACAATCATGAACGCTAGAATGGAGACTTCTGCAGAGAGACTTGCTGGTGAGGCGGCAGCAGCCGGTAATATGCCAACAACTCAAGAAGGACTTGCTCAATTTAAGATTGATTTAGGTATGAAAGCGATGTTAGAAGGTATCAACCACACATTCTTTATCGCGACACTTGTTACTGTAGTTGCATTAGTATTATCTTTATTTGTGAAGAGAGTAAAAGTAGGGAAAGCAAGCTAAGCCGGCGACGGTTTAGCTTTTTTCTTAGGAAATAAAGTTTAGTTGGAAAAAAGAGCTTGTTAGTTGGAATTTTGGGGCATTTAGTTGGAATTTTTCAATGTTTAGTTGGAAAAAAGCCCACTTTAGTTGGAAAACATAAAAGGGAGCATGAAGTGGTCATTCACTTCATGCTCCTTTTAAATTTTCAAGACTTATTGTTCAATTTCTTCTGTAAGACTGATTAACTCGTCGATAAGAGATCCTATATAAGCAATCGTATCTCTTAATGGTTCTTCTGTCGTAATATCTACGCCAGCCATTTTCGCGAGCTCTACAGGTGATTTAGTACCACCAGCTTTTAATACGTTTGTCCACTCATCTACAGCTACTTGACCTTCGTTTAAAATGCGTTTTGCAACTTGCGTAGAAATTGTTAAACCAGCACTATACGTATAAGGATACAGTCCCATATAGTAATGCGGTTGGCGCATCCATGTCAGTTCAGCACCCTCCGATATTTCTACTGCATCACCCCAGAATTCTTCTAACACACTTCGTTTATAGTCGTTCAAAATTTGAGCATTGACATTCAACCCTTGATCAACACGTTCATATACCTTGCGTTGATAAGCTGCCTCCAGTAAATGTGTCACAAAATTATGGTAGTACGTGCGTGCCACAATAGAAGCAATGACCCAGCGTTTAAATTTAGGATCATCCGAGCTTTTTAGTAAATGATTGGCTACAAGCATCTCATTCATCGTGGAAGGGGCTTCGATAAAATACAAAGAAGGTCTTGCATTGAATATTGTTTGTTCTTTATTTGCATGATAAAAATGACCGGCATGTCCTAGCTCGTGAGCAAGAACAAATACCTCATTCATTCTAGAAGACCAGGAGATAAGGATATATGGATGATTACCATATGGACTAGAACAAAATGCACCTGTTGACTTGCCAGTGTTTTGTGCAAAATCGATCCAACGTTCTTTATAGGAACGTTCCACCATCTCCAAGTATTCTTCGCCCATTATAGCCAATGCATCATCTATATATTTTTTCGATTCTTCTATCGAAATGGTAGGCTCATAGTTTGGGTCCAAAGAAATTTTTAAATCTGCAAAGGTCATTTTTTCTAAGCCATGTACTTTTTGAAGCAATTTTGCATATTTGCGCATATGCGGTGCAAGTTCATTCATGATTAAGTCAATTTGTCGATTGTAAAGAGTGCGATCTACTTCTTGGTTGAATAGTAAGTAATCAATAACGGAATCATATCCACGAATATCAGCGGTTGTTTTTTCCATTTGTATATGCATGTCATAGGTTATAGCAGTCGTATGTTGATATTCTTTTAACTTCGAAGAAAAAGCATCGAATGCAGCTCGTCTAAGAGCAGGATCTGATTCGGCTTCCCAATCATTTTCAAAAGACACATAGCTAAGTGGATGTGATTTTCCATCTACGTCAAAGTTGTCGAAAGAGATATCTTGCATTTTGGTCGTGTTATATAATTTGTATGGCGCATTAAAGGAAGCGGAGTATGCGGCAAGTGTTTTTTCTACTTCGGGATGCAATTGGTATTTTTTCTTTTTTAATAGCTTATCTAGATAAAGTTGGAAGTTAGGCGCAAGCTTTGCCGCTTCTACCATGACTTCGTCCGACAACTCTAATAATTCACTTGTAACAAAAGAAAGTTCACTACTAATTTTAGCGGATAGGGAGCTAAACTTATTGGCTCTCATTTGTGCTGTCGTGTTTGTTTGATCTGTGCTAAGAGATAGACTTGCATATGTCCCTGCAGGAACAAGTTTTTCATAGATAGCGGAGTAATCGGTTAATGCTTCTGCTGCTAAAGAAGGACTATTAATGGTACCTTTATATTTTTCGGAAAATAGCTGAACTTCTTTCTCAATTTCTTCTAAAATATTTGTAAAGTCTTCTTCACTTGCAAATAAATCAGCTAAATTCCATGTTTCTTCCACTTTTACTTCTTCACGATTGGGTAACTTTTGTACCATTTTTATCTCTCCTTTTATTCGGGTTTAACAGGCTGAAATACCCTCACTATGTCTTTTGTATTAGGAAAATAATCAAATAAATGAAGATAAACAACCTGTAAATCCCATATTGGTTTGGACCAACTGAATGTTGGTCACTCAGTCCTTGCCTGAGTTCAATTTATTGCGGTTGTCGAACTAATTAATAGTATACAGAACAAAAAGTGAAAAGTAAAAATAATCATATATTTCTTTAATTAGAAAAAAATAACTAATATATTAGTTATAATGATAAAAAAATCCATTTATTTATAAGATTAATAAGATGATATTTAGATATTATTTTAGAATATGAATGTTGTGAAAATGCTTATTTTAAAGGCTTTTTCATGATTTTAAAATTATTATATTTATAGAATATCTGAAATTTCCGAAGAAAAAGAAAAATATGTATAGACTGAATATAAACTTTGTTTTACAATGAAATTGTTCACAACAATAACTTGATTAATTCTGAATAGTCTCTTACCAAAAAAAGAGAATGGTAAGTAGTATGACTTATATATTCAGAATTATCAAACTAAAACAAGGGGGTTTTATTTTATGAAGAAATCGAAATTTGCTTCATTATTTCTTGCTTCTTCTCTGCTAGTTGGGATGCTAGCGGGATGTGCAGCAGGAGAAGAAGGTAGTAGTCCAAAAGGCTCAGAAAGTAGTAGTGCTAATGGGGGGGAGACTATTAAAATAGGAGCCAATCTTGAGCTTTCGGGTGCAGTAGCATCATATGGTACATCTGAGGCGGATGCTATCGATCTAGCTGTTGAAGAGATCAATGCTGATGGTGGTATTGATGGCAAAAAAATAGAACTTATTAAAGTTGATAATAAATCGGACGCTGCGGAGGCAACAAGTGCTGCGATTAAGTTAACTAGTCAAGATAAAGTAGTAGCAATTATTGGAGCTGCTACAAGCGGTGCCTCAGTTGCTCAAGTACAAATTGCAACTGATACTAAAACACCAATGATTTCTCCTTCTGGTACTAGTACGACTGTAACTGTTGGAGACGATGGAAAAGTAAATCCATTTACATTCCGTACAGCATTTATCGATCCTTTCCAAGGTACGGTAGCTGCAAACTTTGCTTCTAATGAATTGAAAGTGAAAACTGCAGCAGTTTATGCGGATAATGCTAGTGATTATGCGAAAGGTCTTGCAGCTTCTTTCATTAAAGATTTTGAAGCAGCAGGGGGTACTATTGTTGCGGAAGAGTCTTATGTTGCAAAAGATACTGATTTCCGTTCTACATTAACACGTATTAAATCTTCTAATCCGGAATTTGTATTTATCCCTGGATATTACGAAGAAGTAGGATTGATTGTTAAACAAGCTCGTGAATTAGGAATTAACGTTCCATTAATGGGGGCAGATGGTTGGGATTCTCCAACAATCGTTGACTTAGCTGGAGCAGATGCATTAAATAACACGTTTATTATTACTGCCTATTCAGCTGATGATCCAGATGGAAAAGCGAAAGCATTTGCAGAAAGCTTTAATAAGAAATACGGAAAAGAGCCTAACTCATTCAACGCACTTGGATACGACTCAGTTTATTTGTTGAAAGATGCAATTGAACGCGCTGGTTCTACAGATGGTACGAAAATTAAAGAAGCAATCGAAACTACTGATCAACTAGAATTAGTAACAGGGTTATATTCTGTTGATGAAAATCACCATCCGATAAAATCAGCTGTAATTATTGAATTTGTAGATGGAAAACAAGTATTTAACACGAAAGTTAATCCTTAAGATAAGCCTGATTATAGAGGGGGGATTATATCCCTCCTCTTTTTATTATAAGTTGAAATCTAGAGACTTTAGGAGTGAAACTTTATGGAATGGTTACAGCAATTGATTAACGGTATTTCACTCGGCAGTATATATGCATTAATTGCCCTAGGCTACACGATGGTTTACGGAATTATTAAATTGATCAACTTTGCACACGGTGATGTGTTCATGGTTGGTTCTTTCATTGGATTTTATTCGATTACTGTCTTTGGGTTAGGTTTTTTCCCAGCGCTTATTTTATCGATGGCAGCCTGTGCATTGTTTGGTGTGATTATTGAACGTATTGCATATAAACGCTTACGAAATGCAACAAGAATAGCGGCGCTTATAACGGCAATCGGTGTATCGTTATTGATTGAATATGGGGTGATTTATATTAGAGGAGCTCAACCAGAAGCATATCCTAATATATTCTCCAATAAATCTTTTGAATTCTTAGGTGCACAAATTAGCATTCAATCTGTTCTTATTCTGTCGGTTTCCGTTGTACTGATGATCTTGCTGCAGTTCATTGTACATAAAACGAAAACAGGAAAAGCGATGCGGGCTGTTTCACATGATGTAGAGGCTGCGAAGCTAATGGGAATTAATGTAGATAATACGATTTCTGCTACGTTTGCTATTGGTTCAGCTTTAGCAGGGGCTGCTGGTGTAATTTTTGGGGTGTATTACACAAAGATTGATCCTTTAATGGGAGTCATTCCGGGCTTAAAAGCATTTGTTGCCGCAGTTCTTGGAGGAATTGGAATTATTCCTGGCGCAATGGTTGGCGGTCTTGTACTCGGAGTTGTAGAAACGATTGTTAGTGCTCTAGGATTCTCTTTATGGAGAGATGCTGCGGCATTCATTATCCTCATCTTAATTCTGATTTTCAGACCTTCTGGAATCTTTGGCAAAAATACCCGAGAGAAAGTGTAGGTGGTATATAGAGATGAAAAAGTCTAAACAGTTTTGGCCATTTATTATAGTAGCGGTATTAGTGTACGCAGTTGTGCAGTTTTTGATTTCAGCTGAAATCATCAATCAATTTTATTCTAATACGCTAATATTAATTGCCATCAATATAATTTTAGCGGTAAGCCTACATTTGGTAATCGGTATAACTGGACAATTTTCAATAGGTCATGCTGGATTTTTGGCTGTAGGCGCTTACATTTCAGCTATTGTCACTATGAAATTACATCTTCCATTTGTAGTTGCTATTATTATAGGTGGTATTGTAGCTGCTCTAGCGGGATTAATTGTTGGTATTCCAAGTTTAAGACTCAAAGGAGATTATTTAGCGATTGCAACACTTGGATTTGCGGAAATCATTCGAATTGTGTTCTTAAATATTGATGCAGTCGGTGGTGCTGCCGGGATGCAAGTTTCCCACTTAACTACTTGGACATATGCGTTTGTTTGTCTCGTTATTACCCTTGTAGTGATTGTCAATTTCACAAACTCGAGGCATGGTTTAGCGGCCATTTCCGTTCGAGAAAATGAAATCGCATCAGATGCGATGGGGATAAATACTACGTATTATAAAGTAATCGCATTTGCAATCGGCTCATTCTTTGCAGGAGTAGCAGGTGCATTATTTTCACATAACTTTTATATTATCCAGCCAAGTCAATTCGGCTTTTTAAAGTCATTTGATATTCTCATATTCGTAGTACTAGGGGGGCTTGGTAGTCTCTCAGGTGCAGTACTGTCAGCTATATTATTAACGGTAGTTTCTACTTATCTGCAAGGATATCCTGAAACTCGTATGATTATTTATAGTCTTGTGTTAATTTTAGTAATGTTATATCGACCTAAGGGATTAATGGGCACGATGGAAATTACAGATTATTTCAAGCTATGGAGAACGCCAAAAGGAGGCGGTCAACATGGAAAATAAGCCTTTATTGGAAGTAAAAAATACCGGTATTCAGTTTGGTGGTTTAAAAGCTGTTCAAAACTTAAACATGGTATTAAATCAAGGAGAATTAGTTGGTCTGATTGGTCCAAATGGTGCTGGGAAAACGACTAGTTTTAACTTGTTAACGGGTGTATATGTACCAACTGAGGGAGATATCATTTTTAACGGGGAACGAGTAAATGGTTTGCCTCCTTTTAAAGTTACTAGAAAAGGAATAAGTCGTACATTTCAAAATATTCGTTTGTTCAATGATTTGTCCGTGTTGGAAAATGTAAAAGTTGCCTATCACTCACTTGCTAAGCATAATATTCTCAGCTCTGTATTACGCTTGCCTTCCCATTTTAAAGGGGAACAAGAAATGGAAGAGAAGTCCATTGAGTTTTTGAAAATTTTCAATTTAGATAAGTATAAAGACGAGCTAGCAAAGAATTTACCATACGGGCAGCAACGAAGATTAGAGATAGCTCGTGCTTTGGCAGCAGGACCAAAACTTCTATTATTGGATGAACCGGCAGCTGGTATGAACCCGCAAGAAACGAAAGATTTAATGGATTTAATCGCATTTATTCGAAATAAATTTGATTTGACTATTTTGCTTATAGAACACGATATGAATTTAGTCATGGGTGTCTGTGAACGAATTTATGTACTTGACCATGGTCAGCTTCTTGCGGAAGGATCACCAGAAGAGATCCGTAACCATCCTAAGGTTATTGAGGCTTATTTAGGGGAGGAAGTTCACGATGTCAATGCTTAAAGTAGAAAATATAGATGTATTTTACGGGAATATTCAAGCCCTTAAAGGTGTCTCGATCAATGTAAATGAAGGGGAAATTGTAACACTGATCGGTGCAAATGGTGCTGGTAAAAGCACTTTATTGAAAACGCTATCAGGATTATTAAAACCGAAAAATGGAAAAATAGAATTTCTCCAAAAATCCATTGCTGGCAAACAAGCACAATCTATCGTGAAATCTGGTATGTCGCATGTTCCTGAAGGACGTCGTGTATTTGCTAACCTTACAGTAGAAGAAAATCTAGAATTGGGAGCATTCTTACGGAAGGATAAAGCGGGTATTCATAGCGATATGCAAAAAGTGTACGAGATTTTCCCGAGACTACTAGAACGCAAGAAACAGCATTCTGGTACACTTTCCGGAGGAGAACAACAAATGCTCGCAATGGGTCGTGCTATTATGGCAAAGCCAAAGCTAGTTTTACTAGATGAACCATCCATGGGGTTAGCTCCTTTAATGGTTAAAACAATCTTTCAAGTAATTGAAGATATTAACCGAGATGGTACAACCGTTTTGTTGGTTGAACAAAACGCAAATATGGCTCTTTCTGTTGCAAGTCGTGGGTATGTGATCGAAACTGGCAAAGTTGTTCTATCAGGTCCAGCAAAAGATTTGCAAGCAAGCGAAGAAGTAAGACAAGCATATTTAGGCGGACACTAAAAAGACAAGGCTGTAAATAGGTCTATAAATCGAAACAGGTATAGAAAAAGACTCTTTTTCTATATCTGTTTTTTTATACACTTTTTTAGTATCTAGTAATTTATACAGCGCATGATAGAAAGCGGGACTTAAGGAAAGCTATTTTTCTACTTGCTGAAACATAATTTCTTATTTTCGTTATCTAGTTTGCATTCCATTAGTACCAGATGAACCCTTTTTTATTGCGGATACCGTACTAATTTTGAGTACAAATAATTAAAAATAAAATAAATTGATGACCTGTAAATTTAGTATAAATTAACAATAATACCAGACTTATCGATAAAAAAGACCAATTAAGTCTATCTTTAAAAATAAAATTTAAAGTAAAAATTTTGGTAATATATAGAATACATTATACACAAAACCTAATATCTACAAGGGTTTATAAATACTTATAAAATATTATTCTAATGTAATTTCTGAAATTTTAGAACTGGGAGAAAAATTATTGTAGACTGAATAAATACTTTGTTTTACAATGAGATAGTTCATACGAATAAATTGATAGTTTCTGAGCGGTTACTTATTAAAATATAAAATTAAGAAGCACGACTTATAAATTCAGAATTATCGAACAAAATAGGAGGTTATTTAAAATGAAGAAATCAAAGTTTGCTTCATTATTTCTTGCTTCTTCTCTTCTAGTGGGAATGCTAGCAGGATGTGGAGCAGGGGAAGAAGGTAGTGGTTCTAAGGGAGGAGACGAGATCAAAATCGGTGTTAACCTAGAACTATCTGGTCCAGTAGCATCATATGGATCATCTCAAAATGACGGATTTAATTTAGCAGTAGAAGAAATCAATGCCGCTGGTGGTATTGATGGGAAACAAATTAAATTAGTAACCGTAGACAATAAATCGGACGCTGCTGAATCAACAAGTGCCGCGATCAAATTAACAAGTCAAGATAAAGTAGCTGCAATAATTGGGCCTGCAACAAGTGGTAACTCTGTAGCACAAGTGCAGATTGCTAATGACAGCAAAACTCCAATGATTACACCATCTGGCACTAGTCCAACTGTAACAGTTGCTGATAATGGTTCTGTTAATGAATATGCATTCCGTACATCATTCATTGATCCATTCCAAGGAACTGTAGCTGCAAACTTTGCAGCAAATGAACTGAAAGTAAAAACTGCAGCAGTCTATGCCGACAACGCGAGTGACTATGCAAAAGGTCTTGCTGCTTCATTTATTAAAGACTTTGAAGCTGCTGGCGGTAAAATCGTACAGCAAGAATCTTATGTAGCAAAAGATACAGATTTCAGATCTACGTTAACTCGTATTAAAGGTGCAAATCCAGAGTTTATCTTTATTCCTGGTTATTATGAAGAAGTTGGTTTGATCGTCAAACAAGCTCGTGAACTTGGAATTACAGTTCCTTTAATGGGTGCTGATGGATGGGATTCACCAACAATCGTTGATTTGGCTGGAGCAGAGGCGTTAAACAATACATTTGTTATTAATCACTATTCTGCAGAAGATCCAGATGGAAAAGCAAAAGAATTTGCAGATAAGTTTAATGACAAATACGGAAAAGCACCGAACTCATTTAATGCACTTGGCTACGACACTGTATATTTATTAAAAGATGCAATTGAGCGTGCAGGTTCTACAGATGGAACAAAAATTAAGGATGCTTTAAAAGCTACAGATAATCTAGATTTAGTAACAGGTTTATATTCAGTGGATGAAAACCACCATCCAGTTAAATCGGCTACAATCTTAGAATTCGTAGATGGAAAGCAAGTATTTAATACGAAAGTTAATCCTTAAGAGTTAGCCGTAAAATGGGAGGGATTGATATCCCTCCTTTTTATCTACACAAAAAGAAATTGAACGCATAAGGGAGTGAAACTTCATGGAATGGATACAACAATTGATTAACGGTATTTCACTCGGAAGTATATACGCATTAATCGCCCTCGGTTACACGATGGTATACGGCATTATTAAATTAATCAACTTTGCACATGGTGATGTGTTTATGGTAGGCTCGTTTATCGGTTTTTACTCGATTACTGTTTTTGGACTAGGATTTTTCCCTGCGTTAATTATATCTATGGTAGCTTGCGCGTTATTTGGAGTGATTATCGAACGTATTGCATATAAACGTTTGCGTAATGCTACACGCATTGCGGCACTTATAACTGCGATTGGTGTATCTTTACTAATAGAATACGGCGTAATTTATATTCGCGGAGCTCAACCGGAAGCTTATCCGAATATTTTCTCCAACAAAACATTTAGCATTTTAGGGGCTCAAATTAGTATACAATCTGTATTAATTCTTTCTGTTTCTGTCGTTCTTATGATTTTGCTACAATTTATCGTCCATAAAACGAAAACAGGAAAAGCGATGCGCGCTGTTTCACATGACGTAGAGGCGGCGAAGCTTATGGGGATTAATGTAGATAATACGATTTCTGCAACGTTTGCTATTGGTTCAGCTTTAGCAGGGGCTGCTGGTGTAATTTTTGGAGTGTATTATACAAAGATCGATCCTCTAATGGGGGTTATTCCAGGCTTAAAAGCATTTGTCGCTGCGGTTCTTGGGGGAATTGGAATTATTCCTGGGGCAATGGTTGGTGGTCTAGTACTCGGAGTTGTAGAAACGATTGTTAGTGCTCTAGGCTTCTCATTATGGAGAGATGCTGCGGCATTCATTATCCTTATCTTAATTCTGTTTTTCAGACCTTCTGGAATCTTTGGCAAAAATACACGGGAGAAAGTGTAGGTGGTATAGAGAGATGAAAAAGTCTAAACAGTTTTGGCCATTTATCCTATTAGCTGTATTAGTGTATGTAGTCATCCAAGTACTGATTTCAACGGAGATGATGAATCAATTTTATTCTAATACGCTCATACTTATCGCCATTAACATTATTTTAGCTGTCAGCCTACATTTGGTTATTGGGATTACAGGTCAATTTTCTATTGGTCATGCAGGATTTTTAGCTGTAGGTGCATATGTATCCGCAATCATAACGATGAAATTACAATTACCTTTTGCCGTAGCGATAATTGTAGGTGGGGTTGTTGCAGCATTAGCAGGACTAATTGTAGGAATTCCAAGTTTAAGATTAAAAGGCGATTACTTGACAATTGCAACACTTGGATTTGCGGAAATCATTCGAATTGTGTTCTTAAATATTGATGCAGTTGGTGGCGCTGCTGGGATGCAAGTTTCCCATTTAACTACTTGGACATATGCGTTTGTTTGTCTCGTTATTACCCTTGTGGTGATTGTCAATTTCACTAACTCGAGACATGGTTTAGCGGCCATTTCCGTTAGAGAAAATGAAATTGCATCGGATGCGATGGGGATAAATACGACTTATTATAAAGTAATCGCATTTGCAATTGGCTCATTCTTTGCTGGAGTAGCAGGTGCTTTATTTTCCCATAACTTTTATATTATCCAACCAAGTCAATTTGGCTTTTTAAAATCTTTTGATATTCTCATATTCGTAGTTTTAGGTGGTCTTGGTAGTCTATCAGGTGCCGTTCTTTCAGCAATTCTTTTAACGATAGTTTCTACATATCTTCAAGGATATCCTGAAACTCGTATGATTATTTATAGTCTTGTACTAATTATAGTAATGTTATATAGACCTAAGGGATTAATGGGCACGATGGAAATTACGGATTACTTCAAGCTTTGGAGAACGCCAAAAGGAGGCGGCCAACATGGAAAATAAGCCTTTATTGGAAGTGAAAAATACCGGTATTCAGTTTGGTGGTTTAAAAGCTGTTCAAAATTTGAATATGGTACTAAATCAAGGAGAATTAGTTGGTCTGATTGGTCCGAATGGTGCTGGGAAAACGACTAGTTTTAACTTGCTAACCGGAGTTTATGTTCCTACTGAAGGAGACATTCTTTTTAATGGAGAACGGATTAATGGGTTACCTCCTTTCAAAGTAACTAGAAAAGGGGTTAGCCGTACGTTCCAAAATATTCGCCTTTTTAATGAACTTTCTGTATTAGATAACGTCAAAGTTGCTTACCACTCTATAGCTAAGCATTCTATTATAAGTTCTATTTTAAGACTACCTTCCCATTTTTCTGGTGAAAAAGAAATGGAAGAAAAATCGATAGAATTCCTAAAGATTTTTAATTTAGACAAGTATAAGGATGAGCTAGCGAAGAATTTACCATATGGACAGCAAAGAAGATTAGAAATTGCTCGTGCATTAGCAGCCAATCCAAAACTTCTTTTATTGGACGAACCGGCAGCAGGGATGAACCCGCAAGAAACAAAAGATTTAATGGAATTAATCGCGTTTATTCGAAATAAGTTCGATTTGACTATTTTACTCATTGAACACGATATGAATTTAGTTATGGGTGTTTGTGAACGAATTTATGTGCTCGACCATGGTCAGCTTCTTGCGGAAGGATCACCAGAAGTGATTCGAAACCATCCTAAGGTTATTGAGGCTTATTTAGGGGAGGAAGTTCACGATGTCAATGCTTAAAGTGGAGAATATAGATGTATTTTACGGGAACATTCAAGCCCTTAAAGATGTATCAATTAATGTAAATGAAGGAGAAATTGTCACATTAATCGGGGCAAATGGTGCTGGAAAAAGTACATTGTTAAAAACTTTGTCGGGATTATTAAAACCGAAAAAAGGGAAAATTGAATTTTTGGACAAATCGATTTCCGGTAAACAAGCGCAATCTATCGTAAAGGCCGGGTTATCACATGTTCCAGAAGGACGTCGTGTATTCGCAAACCTTACTGTAGAAGAAAACCTAGAATTGGGAGCATTCTTACGGAAAGATAAAGCGGGAATCCATAGCGATATGCAAAAAGTGTATGATATTTTCCCAAGACTATTAGAACGTAAAAAACAACTTTCAGGAACACTTTCTGGAGGAGAACAACAAATGCTCGCAATGGGTCGTGCTATTATGGCGAAGCCAAAACTAGTTTTACTAGATGAACCTTCGATGGGGTTGGCTCCTTTAATGGTTAAAACAATCTTTCAGGTGATTGAAGATATTAATCGCGATGGCACAACTGTATTATTGGTCGAACAAAACGCTAACATGGCGCTATCTGTTGCGAGTCGTGGGTATGTAATCGAAACTGGTAGAGTTGTTCTATCGGGTCCTGCAAAAGATTTACAAGCAAGCGAAGAAGTACGCCAAGCATATTTAGGTGGTCATTGACCAACGAAACTTTCACTAAGTTTTAGTAACTTGGTGAAAGTTTTTTTAGGTTTAGGAGATTATAAGCTCTATGGCTTGGTTAACAGTATAGGGGAACTGCGCGGTAGATAATTGATGAAGTTGTCCGCTAGATTTTCACTGCAGTCGTACGCTTTCCGCCGGGTGAGCGATGAGCCATTCCCTCCGCTTAGGGCGTCGTTGGAATGTCTCATTTTGCTCCCTCATCCGGCAGGAGTCGACGCCTGTAGCAAAAATCAATGGTAAATTCTTTTTTATTTATCAACGACTTACTAAAAACAAAATTTTAAATAGTATTTAGCGTTCGCAAATCCAATAAATGGCTAAGGGCAACCAAACAGCTGTTGAAAGCAACCAGTTCTAGTCTGAAAGCAACAAAACGAATGTTGAGAGCAACTAGTTCTTGTGTGAAAGCAACCAATTTTCATAAAACAAGTTTATTTGGAAGTGGGACGCCGATAACTACCGCAAGTTTCCCTATGATGTGCGACATACCTATATTTAATTTCATTACATATCGAGCACCTACATATTTATGCTTGTTTAAGATATTAGATAATTTTTATTTGTGAGATCATTTTTGATCAACAAGATAAAGATCAACTTTTTAAATAGCTGGAATTAGTATGTAGAGCGAGGAGAGGTGCGTTCAGCCTAATTATATGTTGAATTACTAAGTTGGAATTCTAACAAAACGTTGCTAGAGACATATCCTGTTAGAACCGAAAATCCAATCGGGCATATGCTTTTCGGCATAGCGGCAAACTTTAGATTCAACTAAATTACTTATGAAAGCAACCAGTTTATCTAAAGAAAGAAACAAAACAAGGACGCATCATTATTGTATGTGTAATATTTCCTGTTTTTTTAATTTTTAATTGTAAAAGTATCAATTGTGAAGGGAAAACTGTAGTTCAAATGCTATAATGATTTGGAATGCTTTTTGAAGGGGAAAATATTATGAACAAAACACTTAAATTTTGGATTCTTACACTGACTACTTTTACGATGATAGCCATTTTAAGTAGTTCCCTTTTTTCTAGTTATCTAGTAACGAAGAATAGTTTGATCGAAAAATCGTTAGAGCAAAATGAAATGTATGCGATGAAATTAGGCAAAATGTCTGAAGAAGTTTTTAAAGCAATGGAAGCAAATCTAGAAGCGAGAAAACCTGATGTAATTGAACATATCGATAACCCTGAAGAACTAACAAAAATATTAAACCAGTTATTAATAAGCGGTAAAAACTTTAATTCACTTTCTGTAATAGGAAGTGATAAAATCGCGATAGCAACCTCTCCGGACGTTGGTATTGCAGGCGAGAAAATAGACTCTCCCGGAGTGGAAGAAGCACTTCGTAAAAAAGAAAATATTATAACAAAGCCGTATAAAGCTATAACAGGTCGGCTACTAATACTTGTTTCTACGCCATTATTTGATGATTCAGGTACATATCTTGGTATGTTAAATGGTACGATTTATTTGCAAGAAGATAACTTCATTCAAAGTATTTTAGCGGAGCATTTTAGTCAGGATGGTTCCTATGTTTTCGTAGTAGATGAAGCAGGAACATTAATCTATCATCCTAACACCGTAAGAATAGGAGAAAGTGTTCGGGCTAATAAGGCGGTTCAAAGCTTATTGAATCGAAAAAGCGGTGCACAAGAAATCTATAATACACTAGGTGTACATGTGCTGGCTGGCTATTCATATATCCCTGAAAGTAAGTGGGGCGTTGTTTCACAAACTCCTTATGAGAGTAGTCTACAACCTATAAATGGAATCATTACGAAAATGTTTTTTTACTCATTACCATTTGTTATTCTTTTTTTCTTATTAGCTTATTTATTATCGGAAAAACTTGCTTCACCTTTGAAAAACTTGGCGCTATCAACGATGAATGCGCGTTTAGAAGGTGTACCGGGGGACAGCGGTAAAGTTTCTACCTGGTATTTCGAAGCAAAACAACTGACTGAAACAATTGCCAATTATCGAAAGCTGCAAGAGGAAGAAGTGGCGAACTTTAAGCATCAGTCATTAACAGATCCACTTACTGGATTGAAAAACAGAAGATACTCAGCATTGTACTTTGCTGACTTATTGGAACAACACACACCTTTTTCTATTATTAGCATTGATATCGATCATTTTAAACGCGTGAATGATGAATACGGCCATCAAACAGGGGATGAGACATTACAATTTTTAGCGAACAAGATGATGTCTGTTGTTTCAGAAAAGGATGTTTGTGTTCGACTAGGTGGAGAAGAATTTGTAATTATCTCACCTAATGGCTCTTTGAAAGACACGTATAATCTAGCAGAAAAATTACGTAAGGAAATAGAAGTTAGCATTCTTTCACAAAATAGAAAGATAACGATATCTGCTGGTGTTGGAGAGTATAAAGCAAACAAAGAAAGCGTGAATGAACTCTTTAATCGAGTTGATGAGGCGTTATACGTAGCTAAATCGGAAGGAAGAAATAGAACCATTATTTCTCCGTAAAAAAAGAAGTTTTTCTCGCTAATTTGGCGGAAAAACTTCTTTTTCACTTGTTCTTCTTTAAAATATACAAAATACCTTCTACAATCAGTCCTATTACTAAACCAAAGGAAGTAAAGATAAATAACGAAAGAATTCCAACTAGATCACCAAATTCTTCTGCTCCAACAAGAAAAGAACGAAATAATTCAAAGAATCCAATGACAAGTCCTAGCGTAAAAATATAAAATCCTTTATGTAATTTATACATTAACAAGGCAGCTGCTATTACCCCAACAGCAACCGAAAATGCAGCAAAAGCGACGAAGTTCATGATAACTAAATCTTGACCTAGTATGTATCTTACGCCTAAAATAAGTAAAAACATCGATGAAACAATCATAATACCAGCAATTTTATTGTGACTTTTTAGCAAAAGGGATCCCTTCTTTCTCTTTACTAATCATACTGGAAATCGTATGTTTTTCCAACTACTGAATAAATACAAGAAAGGAATGATAGAAGTGGCTGAACATTATTTCCATTTAAAAGCAAATTGGCCAGGCAATCGGAATGATGTAGGAGAAATTCAGGCAGAACACTTACATACAAAAGTGTCGATACCGGTAGAAATGGATGGTCCTGGAATTGGGACAAATCCGGACGAAATGTTACTAGGAGCAGCTGCTACTTGTTATATTATTACGCTTGCGGCAATGCTTGAACGTAGTAAAATTATGAAGCATGCACTAGATATGGAGTCAACTGCAGTGGTAGATGTCACAAATGGCGTTTTTACATATAAAAAAATTATTCATCGTCCAGTAATAGTTATTGAACATGAAAAGGACCTGGCAATGACTGAGAAACTAGCAAAAAAAGCAGAAACGTCTTGCATGATCAGCCGTGCAATACAAGGAAATGTAGAATTACAACTAGAGCCAACTATTACCGTTTATACGAAAAAATAATCAAAAACGCCCTTTGCTTGTGCAAAAGGGCGTTTTCCGTTTTTATGCTAAATCACATAGACAAATACACAGATAAAATGACTTATTGTCCCGAGTAAGATGAAAATATGAAAAATCTCATGGAATCCTAACTTTTTGATAAAGGGGATATTAGGCTTGATACCGTAAATAACTCCACCGATCGTATAAAATATTCCCCCTAATAGTAGAAAAAAGAGACCTTGTGTCCCAAGTACTCCCGCTAGTGGAGAAGCCAATATGACAATGATCCATCCCATTCCAATATATAAAGCAGTAGAAATCCATCTTGGACAATTGAACCATATCATCTTAAATAATATCCCGCTAACCGCCATTATGGAGATAATACTAAATAACGTATAACCAGTAGTACCTTTTAAAGCGATTAAACAAAATGGGGCATAGGTTCCTGCTATCAATAAATAGATCATCGAATGATCTAATCGTCGTAACTGATGAATTACATGATCCTTAGCGATAACCATATGATAGGTTGCCGAAGAAGCGTACAATAAAATCATACTCACTCCAAATAGAACAAGTGCAGTAATCGTTAAACCTGATGCTTCTAGTGCAATACCTTTTATAATCATTGCGATTAAAGCAAAAACACCAAGTATTGCTCCAAAAAGATGCGATAATCCGTTAAATGGTTCTCTTATGTACTTCTCCAATAGAATCCCTCCATAACAACATGTAGTTTTTATAACTACTTAATATGATATATCTATAATAATAAATAGTCAATGTTTACTGAAAACTATTTTTAAGATACGATAATAACAAGCTAGCATCGGAGGAATTTACATGAACAAATCAGATGAACTCGTCAATAGACTTGGACTTGACGCAACTATTCATGCGGAAGAAATACCAGATATCGATCTTTATATGGATCAGGTTATTCAATTATTTGATTCGAAATTTGGTCCAACTTTACGAAACGATGAGGAAAAGGTATTAACCAAAACGATGATTAATAACTATGCAAAAGGAAAATTATTTATCCCAATTAAAAACAAGAAATATTCCAAGCAGCATCTTATGTTAATTAGTTTAATATATCAATTGAAGGGTGCACTCTCTATTAATGATATAAAGACCACCATGAATCCAATCAATGAAAAAATAATAAGTGAGAATTTCAATTTAGAAGATTTTTATTCTTATTCAGTCGCCTTGCAACAAAGCAATGCGCAAAGTTTCTTAGCAGAAATGAAAGCACATGAAAAGGAAATCGATCAATTTGATATTGCAGAAGACTTGAAACACTTATTGTTTATCAACTCTCTTGCCAATATGAGCAATGCATATCGAAAGGCAGCAGAACTATTAGTGGATGACTTAATCACAAATAAAAAGGAGCCTAAAAAATGAAAACACTTTGGACAGACGGACTTATTTTTACGATGAATGCAGAAGGAGAAACAGTAGAAGCGGTATTGGTGGAGAATGGGAAGATTGTTCAAACAGGACAGAAAGACCAATTAGTACATCTAGCTGATCAAGTTCATTCATTACAAGGGGCTACCATGTATCCTGGTTTTGTGGACAGTCATATTCATTTGATTGGTCATGGAGAAAAACTGGCTTATTTAGATTTATCTATGTTTACTTCTATTCAAACAATTGTGTTAGCAGTAGCTGAACATGTGAAAAAAGGAGATTGGTATGTTGCGGAAGGTTGGAATGATAACAAATTAGTAGAAGGTCGTCCAATCACTTGCAATGATTTAGATGAAATGAATGAAACTCCTGTCGTCTTAAAAAGAATCTGTAGACACGTGCTAGTTGCAAATTCGAAAGCGATGGAGTTGGCAGGAGTTACAAAAGACACACCGAACCCTATTGGCGGTATTATCGGAAAAGATGAGCACGGTAATTTAAATGGACTATTTTATGATGAAGCCCAACAATTAATTACGTCTCATATTCCAGCTGTAAAAACGGAGTACTTAGAAGAAGTCATAAAAGCAAGTGTCGCCGACTTACAGTCAAAAGGATTGACAGGAGTGCACACAGAAGACATGGCCTATTATGGTCCATATACTGTCCCACTAGAAGCGTATCGTCGTACAATAGGATCCAGTTTTAGAACGCATTTGCTTCTACACCACGAAGTGTTTGAGCAAATGCAAGGAGAAGAACCAACAGAATTTATAGAATTTGGTGCGATGAAAATATTTATTGATGGGTCACTTGGAGGGCATACTGCATTACTATCAGAAGATTATTCAGATTCTCCTGGGGTTAAAGGAGTTGCTGTCCATGATCAGGCAAAATTAGAGGGTCTCGTAACGCTAGCAAGGAAATATGATGAAAATATTGCAGTACATGTCATTGGCGATAAAGCAGTAGAGATTATATTAAATCTAATCGAAAAGTATCCTGCGCCAGTCAGTAAAAAAGATAGACTTATTCATGTGAATGTACTTTCAGAAGAGCTAATATCAAGAATGGCTCAATTACCGGTAGTGTTAGATATTCAACCAATGTTTGTACCATCCGATTTCCCTTGGGTAATCGATCGTTTAGGTAAAGAACGTTTAACTTGGGCGTACGCTTGGAAAACGTTAGTTGAAAAGGGCTTTGATTGCTCAGGAGGCTCTGACTCACCAATCGAGCTTGCTGATCCGTTACTTGGGATGGATGCAGCTGCTAATAATATATACTTACCACATCAAGAACTGACTGCTTTTGAAGCGATTTCGTTATTTACCACCGGAAGTGCAAAGGCAATTGGAATGGAGCATGTGCGTGGGAAGATTATGAGTGGCTATGATGCTGATTTTACTATTGTAGATCAAGCGTTAACAAAAGAGACATTTACTACCTCCAAAGTGTTACAAACAATCGTGAACGGTGAAATTGTTTTTAAAAGATAAAAATGAAACCTTTTGTCGCTTTCTGTCGTAAATAAGGAAAAAGAAGAAAGGAGTTCGATTTTGCATGCAAAATACTGGATTAAAAGTTCTGCTACATGCAAGTACTTGGTTCGCTCCATTTCTAGTTCCGTTTATTTTGTACTTGGTTGTAGATGATGAAGAGGTTAAAAAGCTTTCCATACAAGCGGTGTTATTTCAGCTTGTGATGTACTTTTTAATCACGGTTTCTGTATTCCTAATTATTTTTTTAATTGGTATCCCGATGCTCATTATTTTTGGTATAATTTCATTTGTTGTTCCAATAATCGGAATAATTAAAGCGATTAATGGAGACAAGTTTAACTATCCAATCGTAGGGTCTTGGATTAAATAAGTCTCTCAATATAAAAGGGGAATTAGTATGGCTACTAGAATAGGTATTGATGCAGGTGGAACGTTAACGAAAATAGCTTATTGGGATGAAAAAAAAGAAATGTCCTTTCAAAGTTTTCCTTCATCCGACTTTAAAGCAGTAAAGGAATGGCTTGAGACAAACCACTCGTTAGCTTCTATCTGCCTCACTGGTGGTCGCGCGGCACAGCTAAAAGAATATCTTTCTTCGGTTAATGAAATCCCTTACATAGTAGAATTCGATGCTACGATGAATGGAGTTATGCATCAACTAAAAGAGGAAGTTATAAATAGTGAAGCCGCAATTATTGCGAATATAGGAACAGGAACTTCTATACATATTATGCAAGGAGAAACACATAGTCGCATCGGAGGAACCGGCGTAGGAGGAGGAACCCTTCTAGGCTTAGGCTCCGCTTTAACTGGTATTCAAAACTACAAAGATATAATCGAACAATCTATAATAGGAAAAAGATCTTCTGTAGATATTTTAGTGAGTGACATATATCAAAACAATAAACTGCCTCTTAAAGGTTCTTTAACCGCAAGTAATTTTGGCGGGGTAGCATTAAAGACAGAGGATACAAGAGACAGCCAAGATTTGTTAGCTGGAGTGCAGGGGATTATTGGAGAAGTAGTTGCTACACTATGTATTCAAGCAGCAGACGCTCACCAAGTAGAAGATATTATTTATATTGGTTCCACATTAGAAGGAAATGAGTTACTCCAAAAAATAATTGAATCTTATACCATTTTAAAAGAGAAAAAACCGATATTTCTGGAAAAACACGGCTATAGCGGAGCGATTGGTGCATTATTGGAAAATAATTAAAAAGAATTATGTATATCTGTTGCATTATTGGAAAGAGCGTGCTATATTTAAAGAGGATTATTTTTGTTCGGTTAGTTAGTAGGTGGCAACACTTTTACTTAACAGTGTTGAGCAAGGATAGTAACAAAATGTGTGCGTCAAATTGCACACGAGGAGGAAACAAACATGGAACAAGGTAAAGTAAAATGGTTTAACTCAGAAAAAGGATTCGGATTCATCGAGCGCGAAGGCGGAGACGACGTATTCGTACACTTCTCAGCTATCCAAAGCGAAGGTTTCAAATCTCTTGACGAAGGTCAAGAAGTAACTTTTGAAATCGAGCAAGGCCAACGTGGTCTTCAAGCTACTAACGTAGTAAAAGCTTAATTTTAAACCTAAACTTTAACAGACTCTCTTCGGGGAGTCTGTTTTTTTGATTTGTAGTAAATTTCACGATTATCGTGAGTGGAGATCTTAGAGTGTGTCGATGTTTAAGGATTATGCATACTAAGCAGTTTTCGTCAGCCTTTATGCTTGTCAGTAAGCAATTATCTTCGTTTTTGACTACAAGCACCAAGCAGTGCATATTCTCTAGAGCTTTTTACGTTCAGTATCCCGATTAGCTTTTGTTCATGCTATAATTTAACAATACTATGGAAGTTTTAGGAGCAGAATAAATGAAAAAGTGGAAAAAAGAAGTGGAACTAAACGTTCCGATTGAATTTGCTTGGCCCTTTTTTTATGGCGATGTGGAAAAAAAGAAAATGATTTTTCCCAAAGTAGTAGGAGAGGAAATTTTAGAAAGTACGGAGCAAGTAGTTGGATCTGTTATTCATCAAACGTATCAAATTGGTTCATTGACGGAACAATATGAAATAACAATTCGGAAGTATGCTGACGAATCGGATTATAAAATGATTCAGGAAAGCTTTATATTAAACGATCGCTTTCAGATGACTATTGACTATGAATTACAAAGAGTAGATAATAAAACGACGAAGTTTATCTATACATCACTAAATAAACCTAAAAATCCACTACTCAGTCTCTTTCAGTTATTTGGCAGGGATGAAGTAGTGGTGAACTTTATGAACCGCACAAAAGACACTATTGAAAATGCATACAAAACAACTGCCGATTAACTTTTCGGCAGTTGTTTTAATACGGCTTGTCTTGCAAGTGCATGAGCAGCTTTGTTTTGATCATCAGGAATCCATTTAATGAAAAATAAATCAAAGGTATCGCTAATCGTTAAAATTTTTTCTAATATAGCTGCAAATTCTGCATTTTTAGCATAGCGTTTTTCAACAGCAGCTAGTACGATTTGAGAATCCGTTCGAACAGAGACGATTGTAGGAGACAGTTTTTGTGCTTCTTCTAGTGCTCTAAGTAGCGCGATAAATTCGGTTGTATGATTCGAGTATTGCCCGATGAACTCGCTAAATTGTAAATGATGTCCTTCTCCTTTTATGAAAATGCCGATTCCACTTGGGCCTGGATTTCCAGTAGTTGAGCCATCGATATAAACTTCTAACATGTCAATCCCCTTTAATATATTGTTTTTTATAGTCTGAATTACTTATAGCATACTTGCAAACAAAAGAAACATAATAGTACAATTACGAAGGTAGCGAGGAGTGTAAACAAATGAAAAATACACAAATTATAAATGAAATTGACCTTATCATGCAAAAGTATTGTGATGGTTGCTTTGTGCGTACGCAACTTAGAAAGGATAAAGGTAAGACCATCGCACACCAATTTTGCATTCATAGCTGTACAGTTGGAGAAGAGATTAAGCAAAAGGGAGAAAAACTTCAGTAAAAAAACCCACGACTATTTGTCGCGGGAAGAACCGTTTCTAACTATTTTTAATAACGTTTGCAGCTTGAGGTCCTCGATTACCTTCAACAATTTCGAACGTAACGTCTTGTCCTTCTTCGAGTGCCCGAAATCCATCGCCTTGAATACCTGTAAAATGGACAAATACATCTTCTCCATCATTATACTCGATAAATCCATAGCCTTTTTCATTATTAAACCATTTCACTTTCCCCTGTTGCATAAACGTTCCTCCCTCGGTCCATTAAAAATTCTGATAATGGATAAATATACTATATAGTAAATGACAACTATCGTCAATAATATGTCGAATTTTAACTGTTTTGTCTGACTAATTCGACGTATAATAAAAGAAAAAAGGTTGGGATACAGATGAATATTAAAGTAGATCCGCTATCCGATTTGAGTATAGCCAAAAATGCCAAAATGCAACCAATTCGCCAAATATCGGATAAAATAGGAATTCTTGAAGAAGCCTTAGAGCAATACGGTAACTATAAGGCTAAAATTGACCCCACAAAAATTGCCGTTAAAACGAAACAAGGTAAAGTTGTACTTGTAACTGCGATAAGCCCGACAGCTGCAGGAGAGGGAAAATCTACTGTAACCGTTGGATTAGCTGATGCATTCAAGAAAATCGGTGAGTCTGTTGTAGTAGCGCTTCGTGAACCGTCTTTAGGACCAGTAATGGGTGTAAAAGGCGGTGCAACTGGCGGCGGCTATGCACAAGTTTTACCAATGGAAGAAATAAACCTGCATTTCAATGGTGATTTGCATGCAATTACTACGGCAAATAATGCCTTAGCTGCAATGATTGATAACCATATTCACCAAGGAAATGAATTGCAAATCGATCCAAGAAGAATTATTTGGAAACGAGTGCTTGATATGAACGATCGTGCGCTTCGCCATATTACGATTGGTCTAGGTGGACCCACGCAAGGAATTCCACGCGAGGATGGATTTGATATCACGGTTGCATCTGAAATCATGGCAATTCTTTGTTTAGCTAAGAATCTAGGAGATTTGAAGGAACGATTAGCGCTAATCGTTATCGGTTATACATATGCAAAAGAACCAATTACTGTGCGTGCTTTAGGAGTGGAAGGTGCACTTACTTTATTATTAAAGGAAGCAATCAAGCCAAACTTAGTACAAACAATAGAAGGAACACCCGCAATTATACATGGCGGTCCATTTGCGAATATTGCGCATGGATGCAACTCTATTATTGCTACAAAAACAGCGATGAACCTAGCAGAAATCGTCGTGACAGAAGCAGGATTTGGTGCAGATTTAGGTGCTGAAAAATTTATGCATATTAAATCACGACAAGGGAACTTAGCACCGGATGCTGTTGTCATAGTGGCAACGATTCGAGCGCTTAAAATGCAAGGTGGAGCACCAAAAGAGTTGCTCAAGGAAGAAGATGTAAATGCGCTACTTGAAGGAACAAAAAATTTAGAGAAGCATATAGAAACAATTCGAGCATTTGGTATTGAGCCTGTCGTTGCTTTAAACAAATTTTCTGCTGATACAGCAGCTGAAACAAAAGCATTATTAGAATGGTGTGAAGACAGAAACATCGCCATAGCTTTAACCGAAGTTTGGGAAAAAGGGGGAGCAGGGGGAGTTGACCTTGCAAAATTAGTTTTAAAAGAAGTAGAAAAGCCCAAAAGCTTTACTCCTTTGTATAGTCTTTCAGATACGATTGAACAAAAAGTACGAACAATTGTACAGCAGGTGTATGGTGGAAAAGATGTTGTTTTTACAGATGCTGCTAAAAAACAAATTGAGCAAATAACTGCATACGGCTGGGACGCTCTTCCAATTTGTATGGCGAAAACACAGTATTCATTGTCCGATCAGCCAAAGTTATTAGGACGTCCAACCGACTTTACCATTACCGTTCGAGAAGTTATTCCGAAGCTCGGTGCTGGCTTTCTTGTTTGTCTAACTGGAGATATTATGACGATGCCAGGATTACCTAAAAAGCCAGCTGCTTTAAATATGGACGTTTCGGAAGATGGACAAGCGGTAGGATTATTCTAACAAATTAAAAGACTGCACATTAGCAGTCTTTTTTTGTTTTATTCGTTATAATGTAAAAGAGAAGAACGCTTAAGGAGAATAAACTATGAATCCAATACATAAGTGCGAACAATTGGTGAAAGAAGTATACAAGCATTTTGATGCGAGTCATGACTTTCAACATATAGAACGAGTACGCAAAAATGCGTTTGAAATAGCGGCATCAGAGCCTACTGCTGATTTGGAAATAATCGAGTTAGCGGTACTTTTACATGATGTTAGTGATCCCAAATATGCTACAGTGGAAGACAAACAAGAAGAAGATAGAATTATAATGGAGCTTTCATTACCAACTGAAAGAGTAATTCAACTTAAAACATTGATAAAATCCATTTCTTTTAATGGAGGAAACGAAACAGCAGCGGATACGATAGAAGCTCAAATTGTTCGAGATGCGGACCGCTTAGATGCAATCGGAGCAGTAGGAATTGCACGTACATTTGCATACGGCGGAGCAAAAGGTAGAATGCTATACGATGCAGATGAAACTCCTAGAGATAGTATGTCTGTAGAAGAATATCGCTCAAAAGAAACAGCATCTGTTACACATTTCTATGAAAAACTCCTAAAGCTTGCTGATGGAATGCTAACGGAAAAAGGAAAAGAACTAGCAAAAGAAAGACATGCATTCATGGAATTATTTTTGCAAAACTTAAGAAAAGAAACAGGGGAACAAATATGAGTCATTTAATCATTTCAAACTTAACAAAAACAGTTGGAGAAAAAACACTGTTTGAAAATATTAGCTTTACGATAAACGATCATAACAGAGCTGGTTTGATAGGCATTAACGGTACTGGTAAGTCTACATTCCTATCAATAATTGCTGGCCAATTAGAAGCTGATTCTATCGATCGTGATCATCCAAACAAATACCGAATTGCTTATTTAGAACAGCAACCAGTATTTGATAAAGATGAAACTGTTTTGCAAACGGTATTTAGTGGAGATTCTCCAATTCTTAAAATTAACCGAGAATATGAAGAAGCCTTACTTGCCTTAATGGAAGAACCTAATTCCACTGAACGTCAAAATAAATTAATGGATCTACAGCAAAAAATGGATGATTTCCAAGCATGGGACGTTAATGCACTTGCAAAAACGGCATTAACAAAACTAGGGATTACTCAATATGAGGAGTCCATTTTGCATCTATCCGGTGGACAACAAAAAAGAGTTGCACTTGCTAAAGTTCTAATAGAGCCAGCAGATTTACTTCTTCTAGACGAACCTACCAACCATTTGGACAAAGAATCCACGGATTGGCTGCAAGAAATGCTTCAAAGAGTAGAAGGCTCTATTATTTTTGTTACACATGATCGCTATTTTTTAGATGCTGTAGCTACGCATATATATGAACTTGCCGATAAAGCACTTTATACACATACAGGAAATTATGCGGATTACTTAGAATCTAAAGCATTGCGAGAAGAAATGAATGCTGCATCACAACAAAAACTACAAAATCTATATCGCAATGAGCTGAAATGGATTCGAAGAGGTGCAAAAGCAAGATCGACCAAGCAAAAGGCAAGAAAAGATCGATTTGAAGAAATTGATTCAAAAATTGACCGCAATAATTCTACTCAAAATTTAGATTTAGAACTAGCGACAACGAGACTTGGTAAACAAGTATTGGAAGGAGTAAATATTTCTAAAAAATTTGACTCTAAGATAATTGTAGAAGATTTTTCATTTCTACTACAAGCTGGGGATCGTATTGGAATTGTTGGACCTAATGGTGTGGGGAAGAGTACTTTACTTAAAATGTTAGCAAGAGAAATTCCAATGGATTCTGGAGAAATAATTGTTGGGTCAACGGTGAAACTCATGCACTTTTCTCAGCAGTTACCGAAGTTAGATGAACAGACCAGAATGATAGAATACGTAAGAGAATCTTCGAATTTAATCGAGACGGGCTCCGGTGAAAAATTTTCGGCAGCGCAAATGCTAGAAAGATTTTTATTCCCTTTAAATACACACGGTACACAGATCGGTAAGCTTTCTGGTGGAGAGAAAAAAAGATTAGTACTTTTAAAAATGTTAATGGAACAGCCAAATGTTCTGTTTATGGATGAGCCGACCAATGACTTAGACATTCAAACATTATCTGTTTTGGAAGACTTTATGGAATCATTCCCGGGAGTGATTGTGACGATTTCCCATGACCGATTTTTCCTAGATCGCATCGCGAAAAAGCTCTGGATATTAAATGGCGATGGCTCTGTCAATGAGTGGTTAGGTGTTTATTCCGATTATTTGGAAGTTGCTAAAGCTGCACCAATCGAAATAGTGGAAGAAATTAAAGAAGAGCCTCCTGTCAAAGTGGTAAAAGAGAAAAAGAAAATGTCCTATAAAGAGCAACGAGAGTGGGAAACTATTGGGGATGAAATTGAAAAAACGGAGCAGCTAATTGCAGAATTAGAAGAAAAGATATTAACTACAGGCTCTGATTTTATGTTATTACAGGAACTAACTGACAAGCTGGAACAAGCAAACAGCACGTATGAATACTTAATCGAGAGATGGTCTTATTTAGAAGATATCGCTTCTTCCTAATCTTATTTATTGGAGGTATAAATGATGAAAATAGTTACAATTGAACCAACACCAAGCCCAAATACGATGAAAGTAGTTATTGATCAGGAGCTACCATTCGGTAAAAGCCATAATTACAAAAAAGACAATATTCAAGATGCTCCAAAAGAAATTAAAGACCTATTTGCAATTGAAGGTGTAAAAGGAGTCTATCATGTAGCTGATTTCTTAGCGATTGAGCGTATTGCTAAATTTAGCTGGGAATCTATTTTAGCTTCTGTAGAAAATGTTTTTGGAGCTGACAATCAAGAACAAACGAGTGAACAGCCATTAGACCATTACGGAGAGGTTTATGTACATGTACAGCAATATAAAGGGATTCCACTTCAAGTTAAAGTGTTCGATAGCGAATCTGAATCCCGTTTTGGCTTGTCTGATCGTTTCACCAAAGCTTTAGATGAAGCGATGGAAGGAGACAAAGAAAACTATATTATGCTCCGTAAATGGGTAGACTATGGCGTTCGATACGGAGATCAAAAAGAAATTGGAGAACAACTAGTAAAAGAATTAGAAGCGACTTTCCCAGAAAGCAAACTGCAACAGCTTATCGAAGAAAAAGATAAGAACGAAGAAGAAAAAGCTGCAGTACGCGTTCCTTTCACTTTAGAGCAATTTGAAGTAAGTGATTGGGAAGAAAGATTTCAATTACTAAATAATTTGATCAACCCTGAATTAGAAGACCTATCAATCTTAGCAAAGGCAGTGGAAGATGAACAAGTATCCATCCGTCGTTTAGCGACTGTATATCTTGGATTAATAGAAGATGAAGCAGTTATTCCTTATTTAGAAATAGCATTAAAGGATAAAAGTGGTGCTGTACGCCGAACAGCTGGAGACGCAATGAGTGATTTAGGCTTCGAGCAATTTGCAGATGCGATGAAGGTTGCCTTATTTGATAAAAACAAACTCGTTCGTTGGAGAGCAGCTATGTACTTCTATGAAGTAGGCGATACAGATGCACTTCCTGCCTTGAAAGAGGCAAAGGAAGATAAAGAATATGAAGTGAAGCTTCAAATACGCATGGCGATCGCTCGTATTGAAGACGGAGAAGAAGCAAAAGGATCTGTTTGGAAACAAATGAGTGAAGCACGAAAATAACTGGTTTTAATGTGTTTTCCTCTTCGTGCAAGTATTTCCACTCATGGTTAATACATGTTCTATATGCAACAATTAAGCATAGAACTTTCAAAAATCCATGGTATTCTAGAGACGTAAGAAAACAGGCCTGGTAACCTGTTAGAAGATCTCCCTTCGAATTTCTTACACTATCGCTTAATATACAAGCCTCACGTTGAAGAGTGAGGCTTTTTTGTTGTTTATTAATAAGAACTCTCTCGCTACACAAATATCCAGTTAATGGCTAAGGGCTATCAATCAGTCAATGAAAGCAATCAATTCCGTCTGGAAAGCAACTGAATCAGCATAAGAGCAACCAATTACTATTGAGGGCAACCAATTTGTTAATGTAAGCAACCATCTCTTAAAATGACATGTGAGACACCGAAAACTCCTACACGGCATCCTCTATAATCTCGCTACACAATTATCCAGTTAATGGCTAAGGGCAACTAATCAGTCATTGAAAGCAATCAATTCCGTCCGGAAAGCAACTGAATCAGCATAAGAGCAACCAAATTACTATTGAAAGCAACCATCTCTTAAAATAGCAAAAGTGAGTCGCCGATAACTCTCCTTGGTTATTTTTAATTACTTCTTCTCATTGAAGAAATAATCGAGAATGAATTGTTGAAAATTAGACGCGGCAGGGGATAAATAGCGATTCTCCACCCGGGCCATACCAATTACCCGTTCACATACAAAATCCTCAATTCGTAGTTTAGCAATTTTTCTTGGATTTATTTCTTCCCCATCCGGTAATATCGAAAAACCGAGACCTGCCGACACAAAACCTGCAACAGTAGATACTTCGTCACCCTCAAATGCAATATTCGGCAATAGGTTCGTATCAGAAAATATACTATCGGTCGTTTTTCGGAGTGCATATCCTTTTTTCATCGAAATAAAAGACTCATGAATTAGTTCATTTAATGAAATGCTTTTGCGATTTGCGAGAGGATGATTGATTGGAACGATAACAAATAACTCATCACGCCATAATTCTAACCAGTCAATTGGTTTCTCATAGTCAATGGATGCAACTAAGCAAAGATCCAATTCCCCTGATTTTAGCTGTTTTAATAAAGTATGCGTATGGTTTTGCGTAAATTGAAATGTTATATGGGGAAATTTGTCATGAAAGGCACGAATAATATTGGGGACGGTACTCGTTCCAAGCGTATGTAAAAAGCCAAGTGTTATTTCGCCTTGCTCCGGATCAATCAACTGCTGAATATCATTTAATCCATCGCTCATTTCATTCATAATTCTATTAACCCTTTCTAAAAACATTGTTCCATATCGATTTAGAATAATGGAGCGGCCTTGACGATCAAAAAGGGGAACCCCAATTTCTTCTTCTAAACTTGCAATAGAGCGGCTTAAAGCTGGTTGTGATATGGATAATAGTTCAGCGGCCCGTGTCATATGTTGAACATTTGCAAGCGTTTGAAAATATTCTAGTCGTTGCCATTCCATTCAAAACATCTCCTTAAATGATTGATACCTTTTGTGCATCATATTTATAAAAATAATAAATTATACATTATGAATAGTCAATGATAGGATAAGAATCAATAAGCTAACACACTAAAGGGGATATTAAAATGAAACTAGTCGCACCTAAATCTTTTACCTTCGAAGGAGGAAATAGAGCTGTACTTTTACTGCATGGATTTACGGGAAGTACGAAAGATGTTAAACGATTAGGAGAGTATTTACAAAAGAGAGGATTCACTTGTCATGCGCCAATGTACCGTGGTCATGGAGAGGCACCGGAAGCGTTGTTACAAACAACTCCTACTGAGTGGTGGCAAGATGCTGTAGACGGTTATAACTATTTGAAAAATCAAGGATATAATGAAATTGCAGTAGCAGGTATTTCTTTAGGAGGCGTTTTTTCGCTGAAAATAGCAGAAGAATTTCCTGTCAAAGCAATCGTATCTATGTGTGCACCGATTAAGCGCAGCAATACAGATGGTTTGTTTGATCGTTTATACAATTATGCAAAAGTGTATAAATCATTTGAAGGCAAATCAAGAGATGTCATTATTCAAGAACTAGGAGCTTTAAAGGATAGTCCTTTGGATTCTTTAAGTGAAGTACAATCCTTCATCGAAGGCGCTTGTACGGAGTTACCAACGATTTCTTCTCCGACACTTGTTTTACAAGGCGCTTTAGATGGAGACATTTATAAAGAAAGTGCATCATTTATCTTGGAACAAGTCGAAACGGATACGAAAGAAATTATTTGGTATGAAGAATCTGGACATATTATTACAACAGGAAAAGAAAAAGATAAAGTATGCGAAGACGTCTATGCATTTTTAAATCAGCTAAACTGGTCAGGATCTGTTCGTGCTGTTGTGTAAATAATGCGGCTTATTAACCATTATTGATGCCTATCATATATTAAAACATCATTCATTTTAATTGAATGGTGTTTTTTTACTTACTCCTTAATTTAATTTTCAAACTACTTTTCAAGTCAAAAGCGTTTAAATAATGAGTAATAAGTAAATAATAAGAAGGATAAGGGATGCTATGATGAACGGAGGAATAATATGAGTGAGGAAATAATCAAAAAAGAAGTGAATATAAAAAATGAAATACATATTACGTACTACTTTTCTATTCTGTTCACCATAGTAGGAACGCTCTCCATTCTCTTATTATTGTATTATAAGATGGACAGTCTCAGTTTGTTTACTGTCTTACTTTCTATTTCCGCTGGTGGACTGCCCTCGGGAGTCATTGGAGCATTTATCGATTATAAAATATCTGAATACAAGCTAAAAAGCAGTAAAATTATATAGAGGTTGATTAAATAATACGGAAATGACTAAAAGCATCTTGGAAGGTGCTTTTTCTATGTGTACAATAACTATAGTCTATTCAATAATAAATTCAGTAGAAGGAGGAAATAGATTGAAGTTTTTGAAAATACTTTTTGGTTTCATTGTCGTAATTGGAATCATTGGCTTAGCCGCTTACTATTTCGTACCCAAACTAATTGCAGATCAAGTAATGGAAAAAGTAACGGTTGAACTAGAAGATAGTGGCCAATTAGAAAATATAAAACAAGAAATAAAGAAAGATCCACAATTACAGGCATTTATCGAAGAAGGCAAAAATGTGGATAGCAGTCAGTTACCATTTCAAACGAAAGAAGAAGCAACGAGGGTATTGCTTAAAAAGTTTAATATAAGCGAATTGCAAGAGATACAAGCAAAAGCTAAAAACGGCATGTCCGCAGAAGAAAAGCAAGCCCTTTATGATCAGTTTGAAAGTAAATTGACAGAAGAAGAGATGTTAGCGCTAAAGGCTTTAGCTTATAAAGAATTATCCAAGTAATGCTTGTCCTCTCTCCATTCCTCCTCAGTCGAAATTAGAAATATTTCATAAATATTTTTTAAAAAATGGGGGAAAGTAATAGGAACAGATATGAAGTGGAGGGATTAAAAGATGAGGCATAAAAGATATATTTTTGCGCTAATGACTGGTTTTTTGTCAGTAGGTTTGTTGTTCGGCTGCGACGGTGTGGATGAAGATGAGCCAGACCCAAGCGAGGAACCTTCAGAACAGCAAGAAGATAACAGTCAATAAGAATAGGATACATGAGTATAGGAACATCGTTCAAAAAGAACGGTGTTTTTATTTATTAAAAAAAGCTAAAGACAGGTTAAAACCTGTCTTAGATGGTAGCGAAAATTTGGGGGTTAAGCCCATTGTAATCAGTAATAACCGTTACCTAAGAAACTTGCACCAATAATTATCAAAAGAATAAATAGAACTACAAGTAAAGCGAATCCTGCACCAGATCCATAACCGCCGCCGTTAACCGCTTCTCCCATTTAGAACACCCCCTATATTTGGGACAATACCTTTTATAACAACACTAAAGGTAATCCGATTCAATTTTTTCGTTTTAAGAAGACCCTATAAAACAACTGGAGACACAGCTGAAAGTGGTGTGACGTGCTCTTCAGTTATAAAGTAGCTTATTCATCATTTCAAAATGCACCGGGGCATATGCCCCTGAGAAATGGAGGAAATCCAATCGATGGAACGCGATTTCAAGAAACAACATAGGAAATGAAGTTATATCTTATTAATACGTGCGTCCATTATTAACTGTCATTATAAGATCAAAAAATGCAAAAAAAATAGACCCTTTTCAAGGTCTTCTAAGTATGGTTTCATAATTTACATATTCCTTAATGATTAACAACTCAATGACATCTTGCACTGAATATGAGTAAGAGGCATGCGCAGGGACGAGTTCATTGAATTGTTGTACGATCTCGTTAAGGGTTTCAGCATAAAAATCATTTATAGTTAACTCTAATTTTGTCATGTTTTTCTCCTTCTTTTTTTCTAAGCATTAGCTAATTGTAATTTTTTTATTCAATTAACTATATGACATTTTGAGTGAAGTATATCCCGAATTTCGATTGTAAAAGTGAAAAAAGACCCTCTTTATAATAAAAAAGGGTGCATTCATATAAAAAGGGCAACCAACATTAGATTGCCCAAATAATTTTATTCTTTTTCCGGAGAGCTGTAATGTAGTGGAGGAGGGACAAGCCATCCTTTATCCTTAGTTAAACGCAATAATTTCGCGCCTAATTGTGCTCTACTCAAATGAAATTGACCGTACATCAAAGCAATATCTTCTCTAATAGACATACCCATAGCTTTGCTACATGCGACTAAACCAGCAGCGCTATCCATTGAAAGTGCAGCACTGATTTCAGGATCGTTAAATCGTGCTCCTGGCGGAATGTCTTCTATCCTCGCAACTGGGCGTTCAGGCGGTGCAGGTGGTAGTCCAACACCATTAACTTTGATAATAGGTTCAATTTGTTTATTTTCGTCTTTCATACATTGAATTGATTCTTCAATGATCTTTACTAAATCTTTATCACCTGTATGATTAGCAAAGGTCTGATACGCAGCTATTAAACCATTGTTTGTAGCTAAATTTGTCCATAGAGTAAACACTTCCCCATAGTGTAAAGGTTCATCTTTTGGGTTACCAGTTAAAATTCCCATATTGCACTCCCTGTCATGATGATAAATTTTTGCGACCAAATTTATTATGTGAGTAAGGTTGATAAATATCCTTACACAGTTTGAAAATGAAAAGCAAAGAACAGTTCGAGGGGATATGTTATTTACGAAAATAAAATTACGAGTATAAATTCCGCTTTAGTGGGAAATTTTATGTGTGTGAGATCCCTTCGCAGAATCTCATGAATTATAGCCCCACTGTTGAAGAAGTGGGGCTTTCTCATGGACATATAAAATAGTGTTAGTCGGTTTTAAATTAGGATGTTTTAGCTACTTTTTTCTTTCTTGTAGTCGGTTTCTTCTTTTTCCCTGTCTTATCAAGTGAGGCTTGAAGTGCCGACATTAGATCAGTGACATTATCAGGAAGGGGTTGTTTATCGCTTACAGAGACCGTATTGTTACCGGCTTTTTTCTCCTCGATTAGTTCCATCAATGCTGTGCGATATTCGTCCGTGTATTTTTCCGGTGTAAATGCAGTAGTCAATTGATCAACTAGTAAAAGAGCTGTATCGAGTTCTTTTTGAACGACTGTCTCCTCACTTGGAATGTTTGGAACATCTGCAGTACTTCGAACTTCATCTGGAAAGTGGATTGTCTCCATAACTAGCGTATCTTTATAAACCCGTACAATCGCTAATTGTTCTTTTGATCGTATTATTATTTTGGCAACACCTATTTTGCCAGATTGCTCTAATGTTTTCCTCAAAAGGGAGTATGCCTTTCCACCTGTTGTGTCCGGCGACAAAAAATAAGAACGCTCGAAATAGATAGGGTCTATTTCCTCAAGCTTAACAAAATCTATTATCTCAACAGCTTTATCTTCGTTTTCTTTCTTAAGTGCTTCTAATTCCTCATCATCAAGTACGACAAACTTATTTTTTGCATATTCATATGCTTTTACAATGTCCTCTTCTTTCACTTCTTTTTCGCATCCTTCACACACTTTTTTATAACTAATAGGTGTATGACACTCTTTATGAAGCTGTCGTAATTTAATATCTTTGTTTTCAGTTGCAGAGTGCAGTTTAATTGGAATATTTACTAATCCAAAGCTAATGCTACCTTTCCAAACTGTATGCAATATTTTCACCTTCTCATTCTTTTTGTTCTTATTATGTAATTATTTATGTGTTCTATGTATTGCGATGAAGAATTCATCAAATGCTAAACAAAAAAGAAAGTAGGTTGTAATTTGAAACCCATGCTTTTAACGGCAACCGAGGAAATACCAGAAGGCAGTGAGTGGCTTTATGAAACAAAATACGATGGCTATCGCTGTACGTTATATTGGGAGGAAAAGACTCCCATTTTAAAAAGTAGAAATGGAAGATTACTAAATCAAGTATTTCCAGAAATCATTGATTTTTGCCTTGGAATATATGATGGTGTACAAGCATTTTTACCGTTAACACTAGATGGTGAGATTGTTTACTTAACGAATAATTTTCAAAGTGATTTTTCGATTGTACAAGGAAGAGGAAGAATGAGAAGCCCAGATTCTATTGTAGTACATGCGAATACTTTCCCTTGTCATTACGTTGCATTCGATATCTTACTACATAAAAGTGAAGTGCAAACGAATCGACATTTAACAACGCGCAAACAAATACTCGCTAAACTTTTTAAATCTTTAAAGCTTCCAAGTCAGGTCAATTATGAAGATACCAACAGAATTCAGGCGATAGATTTTTCGGTAGAGAGCGAATTATTATGGAATAAGATTAAAATCAATAACGGAGAAGGAATTATTGCGAAGAAAAAGACGAGTAAATGGATAGGGGATACCCGTTCTCTTAGCTGGCTAAAAATAAAAAATTGGAGATACGTGGATGTTATCCTTACTAAATATGATAAAAGCAATAGCTATTTTAATGGGGCCATTTATCAAAATAATGTCCTTGTAGAAATTGTTTCTTTTAGCCATGGTCTGAAAGAAGAGGAATTTAAAACGCTGGTAGCATTCATTGAAGCTAATGGGACGAAGGGAAAAGGAGACATTTGGTCAATTGAGCCATCCATTTGTGTCAATATAGCTTGTATTGACTTTCAAGGGGACAAATTAAGAGAGCCGAGATTTAATGGATTTAAATGGACAACGGCTGTTAGTGAGTGTAACTGGGAAAATATGCGTCGTCAGCTAAATCCACTTCCTGAACTAGTAGAATTCACGCATCCAGAGAAACCAATTTGGCCAAATATTGACTATACGAAAGATGATTATCTTTATTATTTACAAAAGATATCTACTTATATGCTTCCTTTTTTAAAAGATAGGTTACTGACTGTTATTCGTTATCCGCATGGTATAACGGGGAAAGTGGAAAGGTTTTTTCAAAAACACGCTCCTGACTATAGGCCGAGCTTTATTCAGACAAAGCTTGTTGAAGATATAAACTATATATTGTGCAATGATATTGAATCATTGCTCTGGCTAGGAAATCAACTGGCACTAGAGTTCCATGTGCCGTTCCAAACGATTAAAACGAATAAACCAACCGAAATTGTATTTGATTTGGATCCACCTTCTGCTAATGAGTTTTCTTTGGCAGTTGAAGCGGCCTTACGAATGAAAGCCATATTTGACCAATTTGAGCTGACGGCTTATATAAAAACATCGGGCGGAAAAGGCATGCAAGTGTATATACCACTACCTAATAATACTTTTTCGTATGAAGATACCGGGGTATTCAATAAATTTGTTTGCAACTTCTTAGTTGAACAGTATCCAAAATGGTTTACAATGGAGCGACTTAAAAAAAATCGTGGTCATAAATTGTATTTGGATTATATACAGCATAAAGAAGGGAAGACAATTATCGCCCCATATTCGCCAAGAGGTAATGAACTAGGGCTTATTGCAACTCCTCTAAACTGGGAGGAAGTTAATGATTCACTAAACCCTTCTTCGTTTAATATTCCGGCAGTGTTAGAGCGTTTACAGAAACAAGCGGATCCATTCCGCAATTTCCGACAGGATATAAATATAAAAAAGTTTAGAGAGGTGCTTAAGCAACTGACATAACAGGTAAGGCTAGAGAAATGTAATCTTTTTAAAAAATAGTCTCGACGCTTGTGTCCATAAAAAATTGGACATAAACGCTAGGACTATTTAAATACTGCTTAAGAATTTACGTTAAATCTTCCTACTCGTGAAAAAGAGTTCTCTGTAAGTCATTAACTTCAGCTGCAACTCGTATACCAGATTCAATTGCACCTTGGATCCAACCGTGAACGGATGATGCATGTTCACCCGCAAAGTGAACGCGTCCTTCGGGAGAAGCGATATAGGGAGATAGCTCCGTTATTTGTTCCGGCTTAAACATCGTAAAAGCACCACCGGAATACGGATTTCGAACCCAACTATAGCCCGTGCCTGTTATAAACTCACGATATACTTGTTCACCATGGATTATGGCCAAATTTTTCAATGCATATTCCAATCGATTTTCAGTACTCAAGCTATCCCAAGATAACGCGTCATCTTCCCATGTGTAACTAGCCAAAATGACACCTGGCCCCGCTGTACCAATCCCTTGGCTCGGATATTGAGTGTATGTAATAGGTAAATCAGAAGCTGTGCTACCCCCAAACATACCTTCTCTTTCCCAAAACCTACTTTTAAACTGGATGCCGGTCTTTGTGGATCCTGCATAGTGAAGTTCGCGAATCGCTTTCCATTTGTTGTTGGAAAAAGAATCCCGTGGTTCAACTTCGACAAATTGAAAAACGGAAAAGGGGATCGTCACGATGGCAAGATCACCCGTAATTTGAAATGGTCTCAGAATTTTTGTATGGATAGAGTCAATCGTTACTTGGTTGTTATGCTGCAATATCTTCGTCACTTTTAGCCCAAACATAATATTATCCTTCAATTGTGGTAGAAATGCTTTAGGAAGCTGGTCGTTTCCACCAGTAATCTCATAGAATTGAATATCAGGGGTAAATAAAATCATTAGTTCACGCAATAACTCTAAAAAAGAAAGCTCCGTTAATCCTCCCAGTGAAAGAACTACTTTAATCATTTCGATGGCACCAGGAGATAAAGTGATACCAAACGGATTATATCTCAAATAGAAGTCCATCGAGTATTTATCAAATTCTTTTATGACCAAAGGCCAATTTCTCTGCGGGTTTTGATTGATAAAATCAGTGAGCGGTTTTATTACTAAAGTAAGCAATTCTGTAGCAGTTTTACCTCTTTCTTGTGGAGCTACCGGAAAACCAAGAATATCAGGGCTTTGTTCATAAAACTTCAAGCGGGTCTTAATTCCTCTAGCATAGATAATATCGTTAGGAGTACTATTAATAAACCTATTAACCGGTAGCTGAAATTTGTTTATGTATTCCTTGGTTAAATAATGAGTATGAGGAATACGCATTGCGCCTGCTTCAAGATATAATCCATTAGTAAAATCAGATTTTAACGTGTAGATACGGCCGCCAACTCTTTCGGCTGCTTCAAGGATTGTAACATTGTGTCCAGCATCCTTTAATAGAGAAGCAGCAACAAGTCCTGCCATGCCTGCACCGATAATGATGATCTTTTTTGGATTTTGGGTTCTGTTAAGTCCATCTCTGATGATCGAAATCATTTGATCGGGTGGTAGCTGAGGGAATACGTAATTTGACATGCTTTGTCTCCTTTGCAATTACTCCGCACACCCGGTGGATGATAGTAGTAAATCATCCTTTAAGAATGCTTACTTTCATCCTATTCAACTAATACACGACCATAATACACAAAAGTAGAAGAAATTGGAGATTAATTCAGTAATCCTATTTTCTAATAAATAAATAGCATGTTTGAGATTTAACACCAAAATATGAAAGCGTGCGAAAACAGTATTATAGCAAATGCAATAGAAGTCCTGTTATAATAGGATTTGTGAATATAAATGAAAGCAGGCGATATCATGAACGCATACGATGAATATATGCAAGGCATAGTCAAACCAATGAGAAGTGAATTAACAAACGCAGGATTTAAAGAATTAGTGACACCGGAAGAAGTACAAGACCATATGGCGAACGCAGAAGGAGTTTCTTTAATCGTTATAAACTCTGTATGTGGTTGTGCAGCAGGACTTGCTAGACCGGCAGTAATTTCAGCAGTGGAAGAATTAGAAGTGAAACCGGATAACTTAGTTACGGTATTCGCAGGGCAAGATCAAGAAGCAACGGCAACGATGAGAGGATACTTTGAAGAAGTACCGCCAAGTTCACCGTCTATCGCTATTTGGAAAGATGACCAATTAGCTTATTTCATTCCTCGTGAACAAATTGAAAGCAATTCAATGGAAACGATTAAAGATCATCTCTCTGGTGTCCTTACACAAATCGTTTCGTCATGAAGACGGTTGTAACTACTGCTGGTCGTACGAATGAGCAATTTATTCAAAAGGCGAAAGAAATTGCTAGTGAACTAACTTTGCCATATGTAAGACGCCAAAAGAAGTCTATGCAAAAGTTGCAAGAAGAACAGCAAGCAAATGTATTAGTTGTTAGTAAGGAGAGATTAGAACTGTATATATACGGTTCTACTGCTCCTTTTTTCTTTCATCCAAATTCGGCAGCATTTCGGATGAAGCGTATCTTGAATGGAGAAAAAGATTTGTTATTAGAAGCGTTAGATTTACAACAGGGAGATCGCTTTCTGGATACAACTGCGGGGCTATGCTCGGATAGTATACTAGCCTCGTATGCAGTTGGCGAAGAAGGGGTAGTCGTTGCTTGTGAAAAAGATGCGATGATTGCTTATGTAGTGGAGATTGGCCTAAAAGCGTATGAAACTGAAAGTAAGGCATTACAGGAGAGTATGCGACGTATTCATATGGTTCATCAAGATGCAGTGGACTATTTAAAACGGCTGGATGCTAATTCCTATGATGTAGTTTACATGGATCCGATGTTTGAAGAGGTTATTGAAGAGTCGTCCAATTTCCAAACACTAAGAGCAGCTGGCGTGCATGAATCTTTGTCCGATGAATGGATAGAGGAAGCAAAACGTGTAGCGAAGAGGCGAGTAGTGCTAAAAGCTTATTTTCGTTCTCCGTTATTTGAAAAATATCAGTTCGAGCAGTTAACAAGATTAACTTCTAAGTTTCACTATGGCATTATTGATATATAAAAAAGCTGTCAGTTATGACAGCTTTTTTTAGTCCGTAAAGTTAAGTGAAGTTAAATATCCTAATAAAAATAAAAATCCGATACCAATAATTAAATCTGCATTCATAGTGACTTTCCTCCTTACTTTAAAAAAGCTACTGTATGTCTACATATTTTATTGTACAATGAATACATAGAAGAAGAAACCTTTTGTTCTTAAAATCGTTATTAATACAAATATGCTTTAGAAATTTGGTCAAAATTGAAGGTGATAACTGATGAAAAAGTGGTTACAAAAGACGATTATTATTACCGTCGCTTTCTTAACATTTGGTCTTATATCTCCTAACCATCTTATATGGGAGCAACTGTTAGACAACAAAAATCCAACGAAATCTATCGCTTCAGATGCGAATACAAGTGAATTTGATCAAGTATCGTTTATAGATTCCCTTGATTCACCAAATTTAAGTGAAACGATTTCATTAGCAGCTAGAGAACAGGCATACATAAAGTTTGGCAATCGAATTGGACCAGTTATACAAGATGAATTTGACGATGTCATTTTCCCCCGAATGCAAGAAGTGATAGATACAACTATCGCAAAAGTAGAAGGCGAAAAAGCAGCAAAGCTATCCATTACCGAACAACCTTCAGGAGAATATCACGAAAAAATCTTTCATATTTACAATGAAGAAACAAGAAAAGATTTCATCCGTTTCCATGTAAGAACCGACAAAAAACCGCAGGACGGATATTACTTCAACTTTCATTATCACCTAGCAGAAGACAATTATTCGAAACATTATGCATTAGGTGAAATTTTTTGGTCGAAAAATACTCCGCCTAAATGGTTATCTTGAAATACTACCGACACTCATATAATAAATGAGTGTTTTTTTATTGGTTAAGAAACTAATCAAAGAAGATTTAAATAGGTAAATAATTTTTCAAGTAGCGTAAGGAATGATATTTTTTTGCATTTATGCCTACAGAAATTGGATAAGGGCAACGAACCGTCAGTGAAAGCAATCAAATCTACTTGAAGAGCAACTATCATTAGTATGAAAGCAACCAATTCTTAAAATAAAAGCTTACTTAAACTAAGGCAAACCCAAAAATCTAATCAAATAAATGGTTAAACTAGATTAATCATAAATAAGGAGAATTAATAAAGTACTAACATCGATAACTTTGTAAAATTATATGTCGAAGGCCAATATAGAGAATTATTTCTTTAAGTGTTGTATATTGAATATAGAGGAGGGGTTATTCGTGAACGAAGAAATAAATAAGCTTTCGGATATTTTGTTACAAAGCCTATATGATTATCATTTTGCTAATAATGGTGGAAGTTATACATTACCTAAAGCAATGGTAAATACTGACCTCAATAGTAAACAAGCTATAGAATACCTTATCGAAAAAGAGTATGCCAAAGATAGCGGAGAAGGGTCAGAAAACCTAGTCTTAGCAATAACAGAGCAAGGTATGGATTATCTTAAAAATAAATAAGTAATCAACAGAGGAACGTCATTAGGCGTTCTTTTTGTTTTTGGAAGAGCAGAACAAAATATAGATACATAAACTTATTATACCTTGTTTAAAAACACCACTTGAAAATGATTATATTAAAGGACAACGAAACGCTCTTTTTTCAAGAGCATTTTTTGTTATACTAAAGGGAAGTATATAAAAGAAAATGAGGTACATAAATGGAACAATACTTAACGTTGTGTAAACACATCATGGAAAACGGTATCGAAAAAGGAGATCGCACTGGAACTGGTACAAAGAGCGTCTTTGGTTATCAAATGCGATTTGATTTAGCGGCAGGTTTTCCGCTACTTACGACGAAAAAAACTGCCTTTCGATTAGTTGTGAGTGAATTATTATGGTTTATAAAAGGGGATACGAACGTAAAAACCTTGATTGAAGCAAATAATCATATTTGGGACGAATGGGCGTTTGAGAAATGGGTGGAAAGTGATAGCTACACAGGACCGGATATGACGAATTTTGGGGTGCGTGCGGCAAAGGATCCAGATTTTAAAGCTATTGTGGACGAGCAAATGGAGATTTTTTGTACTAAAATAGTAGAAGATGAACAATTTGCGGAGGATTATGGCGATCTTGGACCAGTCTATGGAAGACAATGGAGATCTTGGCCTGCCAAAAACGGAGAAACGATTGATCAATTGCAAACAGTAATCGAGCAGATCAAAGTCAATCCAGATTCTAGAAGGCATATTATCACTGCTTGGAACCCAGCAGAAGTGGATGATATGGCTTTACCTCCTTGTCATGCATTTATGCAGTTTTATGTGGCGAATGGGAAATTGTCCTGCCAATTGTATCAACGAAGTGCGGATGTATTTTTAGGTGTTCCTTTTAATATTGCTTCTTATGCTCTATTAACTCACCTTATCGCAAAAGAATGCGGTTTAGAAGTAGGAGAATTTGTACATACACTTGGGGATGCGCATTTATATGCAAATCATATAGAGCAAGTGGAAACTCAGTTAGCAAGAACACCGCGATCGTTACCGCGACTTTCTTTATCGGATGAGAAGGAGTCGATTTTTGATTTTGAAATAGAGGATATTAAGATCGAGGGATACGATCCGCATCCGCGCATTAAAGCACCAATAGCAGTTTAACGAACAAAGGGGAGATAATAAATGATTTCATTAATCGTAGCGCATGATCCTAATCGAGTAATTGGTCTAAATAACGAAATGCCTTGGCATATTCCAGGAGATCTTGCTTATTTTAAAGAAAAAACGATGGGTAAAGCTATCGTAATGGGAAGAAAAACGTTCGAATCCATTGGTCGCGTTTTACCCGGACGAAAAAATATAATTATTACGAGAAACCCTTCTTATCAAGCGGAAGGAGCAGTAGTAGTAACTAATTTGCCAGATGCCATAGACTTAGCAAAAGCCTACCATGAAGAAGTGATGATTATTGGTGGGGAACAAATTTTTCGAGCAATTTTGCCAAAAGCGGATCGTTTATATGTGACGTTTATAGAGCAATCGTTTGAAGGGGACACATTTTTCCCGGCTTATGGTGAGGAGTGGGTTTTGGTCGACACTTCGGAAAAAATGGAAACAGCCGAAGGGATTCATTATGTGTATTTGGTGTATGAAAAAAAGGAAAACCAATAACTAATCGTTGGGATATTTGAACAATTTCCATCAAATTGTTCAAATATCCTTCTTTTATTCATATAGTGAAGTATATCGCTATTAAATAAGTTTACAAGGGCTAGTACTTCTTCTTATAATAATACGTATAGAGGAAGGAAGAGATAGAGTGCCAAAAGTACATATCGTAACAGATTCAACAGCTGATTTAACAGACGAGCTGATCAAACAATATAATATTCACATTGTGCCACTTTCCATTCATATAGACGGAGACTCGTATATAGATGGCGTTACGATTCATCCAGAAAAGTTTTTAGAAAAAATGGCCACTTCCAATGAATTACCTAAATCATCTCAGCCACCAGTAGGCGTTTTTAAAGAGCTATATGATGAGCTGGGGACCAATGGCGATCGAATTATTTCTATTCATATGACAGGAGCTATGAGCGGTACGGTGAAGTCTGCTCAAGCTGCAGCTGAAATGTCTACATCTGACGTCACGGTAATGGATTCTCAATTTATTTCGTTTGCATTAGGTTTTCAAGTGGAGGAAGCAGCTAAAATGGCCGCAGATAATCATTCAGTTGAAGATATTATAAAAAAGTTGGAAGAAGCCCGTGTCAAAACAAAATTATTTGTCGTAGTAGATACGTTAGATAATTTGGTTAAAGGTGGTCGCATCGGGAAAGGGAAAGCAATGCTAGGATCTTTACTTTCCATTAAACCAATTGCTAGTTTAACAGACGGTGAATATACACCTGTTGCGAAAGTACGAAGCCATAAACAAGTGGTCAATTATTTGTTTAATGAATTTGTGAAAGACACAAAAGGGAAAATTGTAAAGGCGGTAGGCATTTCCCATGCAAATGGATTTTCCATGGCTACCCCATTAAAGAACCTAATTGAGGAATCTGGTTTTAAGCAGATTCAAATGTCGTTTACCTCACCTGTAATTAGTACACATACAGGTCCTGGTGCTATTGGATTTATGTATATGACAGAATAGTGATCAGGCAGGGATAAGAAGATTCCCTGCCTTTAATCATAAATAAAGGGGTTTAGAATGAAATATCTTGTTAGTTTTTTATGTATACTAATGCTATCCGCTTGTACACCAAGTGAGTTAAAGGAAGTAAGTTTCTCCGAAAGGGAAGCGGTGCTGTTTGAAGAATATGTGATTCCTTTTTCTTTTTTTCCAAGAACGATTGAGCTAGTAGGACTAGGAGATTCACTTACGCAAGGCGTGGGAGACGAATTACAAGGAGCAGGTTATATTGGTCGACTGCAAAAAGAAATTTCGCAGTATAAAGGAATAGAAGAGGTTGTATTAACCAATACTGCGAAAAGAGGACGTCGTAGTGATCAATTATTAAAAATGCTAAAAGCCGGAGAAATCGATCATCAGCTTCGAAAAGCGAATATTATTACGCTAACTATCGGTGGTAATGATATGATGAAAGTAGTGAAAAAGGATTTATTTAATCTTCGTGTGGAAGCTTTTGATAAAGAACTTGTGAAGTTTGAAAAAAATTATGAACAAATATTAGAGGAAATTCGAGAGATTAATAGTAGCGCCCCTATTATTCTTCTTGGTCTTTATAATCCTATTACTGCAGTAACGGATGAAAAAAGTGAATTGGATGAGATATTAGCAGATTGGAATAATAGCATTGAATCGATGGCAGAGAGTGATGTAAATGCTTGTTTTGTACCAATCGATCAACTTTTTGTGACGAATGCTAATTTAGTGTATCATACGGACTTTTTTCATCCAAATAGTAGAGGATACGAACTCATTGAAGAAGCTTTAGTCAATTCTTTAGGAGAATGTGGTTTAATTGACGAGCGAAATAGGGAAATGTTGTTTTGAGGAGTTGTTTAAATGAATAAATGGAAGATCGCATTCTTTTTGTTGCTGCTTGTTATTTTAGGAAGTATAGGAACTTTTCTATATTGGGTAACATCTCCAGCGGAAACAATGCCAATAGAAGAGCCGAAAGCTGCCCCAGGGGGTAATGTTTTAACGGTTCATGCAACAAAAGAAGATTTTGAAGGCATCGCTAATACTTATTTAAAAAAAGCAATGAAAGGCAAGCCACTACCTATACAACTAACGGTCGATGATCAAATAGTGTTATCTTCTGAGTTAACCATCTTCTCACTCAATTTTCCTATTAAAATGTATTTTGAGCCGTACGTGGAAGAGGGAGGGAATATTAGGCTAGAGCAAACTTCCTTAGACGTAGGGCAAGCAAAACTGCAGCAGCCAGAAGCTGTGTTAAAATTGTTACGGGATTCGGTCGACTTGCCCGAATGGATAGTGGTCATGCCTAAAGAAAAGGAAGTACATATTCAGCTAGCGAGTATTCCGATGTCATCTGGTATCCATGTGCGAGCAAAAGAGTTGAATTTAGAGGAAGATATAATAACATTAGAAATAGTCATACCATCGAAATGAGGTGCTAAACAATGGAAAAAGCTACTTTTGCAGGAGGCTGTTTTTGGTGTATGGTCAAGCCCTTTGATTCTTATGAGGGCATAGAAAAAGTGGAATCAGGCTATACAGGCGGTCATGTGGAGAATCCAACCTATGAGCAAGTGTGCTCGAATGCTACGGGACATTATGAAGCGGTCCAAATTACATTCGATCCAGAAAAGTTTTCTTATGATCAGTTATTAGATATCTTTTGGATGAATATCGATCCGACCGATGACAACGGTCAATTTTTTGATCGCGGTTCATCCTATCAAACGGCCGTTTTCTATCATTCTGAAGAACAACAAGAAAAAGCGGAAAGCACAAAAGCTGCACTAAATGCATCCGGTAAATTCTCCGTGCCAATTGCTACGAAAATTTTACCTGCTACCACATTTTATGCAGCAGAAGACTACCATCAAGACTACTACAAGAAAAATCCAGCACACTATAATCGATACTTTGTCGGTTCTGGAAGAGCGGCATTTGTAGAGAAAATGCGGGAGGTATTCAAATGAAAGAAAAACTAACAGATATGCAATATTATGTAACACAACAAAATGGAACAGAGCCTCCATTTCAAAATGAGTATGACAAGCATTTTGAAGAAGGAATCTATGTAGATATTGTCTCAGGTAAACCATTATTCCATTCAAAAGATAAGTACGATGCAGGTTGCGGTTGGCCAAGCTTTACTAGACCGATTGAAGAGCAGGAAGTAGTCGAAAAGTTCGATGACAGTCACGGAATGAGACGAGTAGAGGTAAGAAGTAAAACAGCCAATTCTCATTTAGGACATGTTTTCCCGGATGGACCGAAAGAAGAAACTGGACTTCGTTACTGCATAAACTCAGCTTCGATGCGTTTCGTTCCTAAAGATAAACTAGTTGAAGAAGGTTATGAAGAATACTTGAAGTTATTTTAAGGAAGTTAAGCTATTTCTAAAATAACTTGCTAGGAAAGTACAAAAGAGCATTGCTTTTTTGTACTTTTTTGCTGGATAGAAAAGTATAAAAGATTTAAAAGACTGGATAAATTTTTCCAAATATCGAATAATAGTGTTCCGAAATACTTCATATAATAGGAAAACTGCGAAGTAAAGCTTTATTAGGTGTCCGCCGTGATTTTCACTCCAGTCGGGCGCTTTCCGTGGGGTGAGCGATGAGCCATCCCCTCCGCTTTGGGCGTCGTTGGAATGTCTCATTAGCCCACCAGAGGAACGAAGGCTAAGGTCGCCACATCGTGTGGCAATGCCTTCGAAACCAACATCCTGTTGGCCTCCACAGGAGTCGCCGACTGTAATGAAAATCAATGGTAATTTCTTTTTATTTATGATTGACTTGCTGAAAACAAAAACATCAACCGTTTTTGACTAAGTAAATCCAATAAATGGCTAAGGGCAACCAACTGCTGTCGAAAGCAACCAGTTCTAGTCTGAGAGCAACCAAAAGTCTGTGGAGAGCAACTAGTCTAGACTGAAAGCAACCAAATTGATCTTGAGGGCAACCAATTTTCATAAAACAAATTTACTTAGAGTGAGACGCCGATAACTACCGCACAGTTTCCCTATTATGCGTAATACCATTTATCTTACCCATGAGCTAAGTTGGAGTGGAGGCAGGAGCTTTAGCGCTTTTATGCTAAGAAAATCAATAAGAATGTTTGAAAGAGGGGAGTTGCATAGATGAATAGATTAGTTATATTAACAGTAGGTAAAACGCATAGTGGTAAAACTACATTTGCTAAAGCCTTAGAAACAGATCTGCAGAATTCAGTGGTCATCGATCAAGATAATCACGCTGAATTTCTTCACACTTATTATGAAAACTTTTTACCCAAAGATGGACCTAATGTGATTAAACATTCAATTACGCAAACCATTGTGAACTATGCAATTAATGAGACCGATTGTCATCTCATTTTAAGTAATTCAAATCGCAATCAAAAAGGAAGAATACAATTACTTGAACAATTTCATGCCAAAAAGTTTACTACCATCATCGTAAATTTTAATATCTCTGATAATATACTTAAAGAACGAGTTAGAAATAGCCAGCGTGACACATCGGTATTAAGAACTGCATTAACTTTTGATGAAGTCCTCCGTCGGCAACAAAGTGAGGATGTCACGGTTCCAATCAAAGGAGAAACAGATCACTTGTTAACAATTAACCATGAAAATGAAGTGCAGATGGTTATTCAAGAAATTATACATATTGCTAATAGTCAATTACATTAACAATAAAAACAAGAGCCTTCTTTTAGAAGGCTCTTTAATATAATCTTGATACTTTCCGAGAGAAAGAAGAACTCAAGGGAGTATCTCTATTATTTATAGCTTAAACTCATTAACAACTTTTCTTAGCTCATCAGCTTGATGCGAGAGTTCAATAGCAGATGCATTGATTTCTTCCATCGCAGCGGAGCCTTGCTCTGCTGCTGCCGCCGAAGTTTCGGTATTAGATGCTGTATTTTCAGCAATTTGAGTAACCTCTACAAAAGAGGCTGCAACTTCTTGGCTAAAGTTAAGCGTATCTCCAATTTGGTTCACCATTTTATCGATAATTGCAATCGTATCATTTGTTTGTTTCATAATTTGTTCTAAAGAAGCGTTTGTTTCATTTGCCACTTCCACGCCTTTAATGACATTTTCAACTCCCTCATGATTTTGCTTTACAATCGATATCACTTCGTTTTGAATGGATGTGACAATTCCTGTAACTTCTTTTGCGGCGTTTCGAGATTGTTCTGCCAATTTTCGTACTTCATCTGCTACTACTGCAAATCCTCTACCATGTTCTCCTGCTCGAGCAGCCTCGATTGCGGCATTTAATGCGAGTAGATTTGTTTGTTCAGCAATTGCAGTAATTGTTTTAATAATGGACGTAATTTCATACGATTTAGTCCCAAGAGCCTCTACTGTTTGAGAAGTATTGGCCATTGTTTCTTCAATATTCATCATTACTTGAGAAGAGTGCTGAACAGATTTACTACCTTTTTGTGCAGCCTCAATCATTTGATCTGTAGCTTCTTTTACCGATTGGGCATCACTGTTCAAGTATCTTGTCGCTTCTTCCAAAGAATTCATTTTTTGAATAGCAACAGTCATACTGCGCATCGTATGTTCACTACCTCTAGCGATTTCATTTGTCGTATCCGCGATAGATTGAATCGTTACAGCTGTTTCATCAGATGAAGCCATTAACTCTTGTCCGCTTGCAGACACGTTCTCTGTAAGCATACTAACTCGTTTGACTAAATCTGCAATGGACCCTATTAAAGTATTAGTGCTTTCTGCAATTTCTGAAAATTCATCTTTTGTGCGTATTTTTACCCGTCTCGTTAAATCTCCACCAGCTTGTGCTATTTCCAAAATGGAACGATTAATTGAGTATGTGCTTCTTTTAATCGAATAGAAAAGATAAATTCCAAATGATAAGGTTAATAGCACGGAAAACACAGTTAAAGCGACAAATAAATAAAGTGCGTTATTATTTTCTTTCTTTAATAGAGCAATTTGTTCCGCATTATTTTTAGCTAGTAATTCGTTCATCGCGGCAATATGTACATCTACATAACTCATTGCTGTTTTACCATTACCAGCGTTGATGATTTTTTGCGCTGCTTCCATACCTTGTGAATCTCTTAGTTCGATTACTCTTTCCGAATATTGTAGATAAGTCATAAAAAATTGGTCGATAGATTGTATTTTTTGCAGTTCCTCCGGTCGGTTTTTATAAGTTTGATGCAATTCTTTTATGTGTGTAACAATCGCATCTTTATTTTGTCTGTAAGTTGTCTTATAATTTGTTTTACCTGTAATGACATAACTTTGCTCTGCATTTGCAAGCTGTGCTATTTCTGTTGCGATTTTATTGACCATCATTTGTTCTTTCATATCTACGTTTGTAAAAACTTCAAATGCTTTTTGTGAAGAAGACATTTTAGTAGAAGTTAAAACTAGCATGGAAACTAAAATAATGATTAATACTGAAAATATCAATAAGACCCGTCCACGGATGGACTGAAAGATATTTGAATTAGTTTTTGTTTTAGGTCCTTTAGTATTCCTTTTACCTTTTTTAAAGAGGGACAAAGCATTATCCTTGTTTGTTATTTGGTCGTTCTTTTTCCTTCTTTTTTGTTTAAGCCATTGTATCGAGGCTTTCTTTTGTTTAACACCCTTTGCCAATGAAACCAACCCCTTCTTGATGTGTTACATAGTCCTACTTTTTAGTTTACTTGTTTTATGATATATTATCTACATTTTTATGAATATTCTATGTCCTTAGGACTAAAGGAGGAAGATTAAGTTGAACAAGTCTTTTTATTTATTTGCATTAAAATATCGTGGGGGCCATAAGGAGGATAAAAAATCTCGCTTTGCAGAAAGTATGTTCCAGCAACATGATTTTCCAAAAGCAGAAACTTCTTTTCAGGCTCTATCAGAGTACATTGAAGAATTAGCTCACCCAGAGCTAACGGCAAGCATGTTTGATGAGCTTTGGGAGTATTATATAGAAGGGAATAAGTAGCTTGTTCGTTGCAATTATGCTAAAAAAACGGTATTATTAAGCCGATGCATATATAGAAATGAGGTTATTTAAATGAGTATTCATATTAGTGCAAAAAAAGGTGAGATTGCGGATACAATTTTACTACCAGGGGATCCGCTTCGCGCGAAATATATCGCCGAAACATTTTTGGAGGATGTAGTTCAGTATAACGAGGTTCGTAATATGTTCGGATATACTGGTACATATAAAGGAAAACGAATTTCAGTTCAAGGCACTGGAATGGGAGTTCCTTCTATTTCTATTTATGTTCATGAGTTGATGAATGACTATGATGTACAAAAACTAATCCGTGTAGGTACATGTGGCGCAATTCAAAAAGATGTGAAAGTACGTGATGTAATCCTTGCACAAAGTGCTTCAACAGATTCTACTTTGAACAAAGTATTGTTAAATGACGTAAGCTACGCTCCAACTGCAGATTTTGACTTATTGTACAAAGCATATAATGCAGGTAAAGATGCAGGCTTAAACTTAAAAGTAGGTAATGTGTTCACAGCAGACCTATTTTATAACGAAAACGCGCAAAATGAAAAATGGGCGGATTATGGAGTGCTTGCAGTGGAAATGGAAAGTGCAGCGCTATATACATTAGCAGCTAAATTTGGACGCAAAGCCCTTTCTGTTTTAACGGTGAGCGATCATATTATTACTGGTGAAGCAACTTCTTCCGAAGAGCGTCAAACAACATTCAACGACATGGTCGTTGTTGCATTAGAAGCAGCAATCCAGGATTAATAGAAAAAGTGAGAATAGACTGTCAATCATGGCAGTCTTTTTTTAAAAAGTTAATCAGTTTTTTATGAAAAGGGTGAAAAATTTGGATGAACAACAGCAAAACAACGAAGAACCAAAACGTATAGAAGAACCAAAACCATCGAGTTACATTAAGATGAAACCATTTGTTTTTCTGTTAACCATTTTATCCCTAGTTATCGTAACAGTTGCACTTACCATGCTCTATTTGACCTGGGGAAAAGAACAAGTGGTGGATCGTATAATACCACCTTCTGAACGATCCGAGTTCTCTAAGTTATATATGGCTTATGACAAACTAGAAGCAGAATACTATAAGGATATAGATGAAGAAGCAATTATTAACGGTGCGATTAACGGAATGATTGATGCACTAGAAGATCCTTATTCTGATTATATGAATGAAAATGAAGCTTCTCAGTTTAATGAAAGTATTTCTTCTAGCTTTCAAGGAATCGGAGCTGAAATACAAGAGCGTGATGGTATTATTACGGTAGTTTCTCCGATTAAAAATTCTCCTGCTGAAAAAGCAGGCGTATTACCGAATGATAAAATCATGGCAGTAGATGGGAAAGATATTCAAGGGTATAGTGCCTCAGAAGCTGTTTTATTAATCCGTGGGAACAAAGGAACAGAAGTAACACTATCCATTAAACGTGGGGAAAATGCCACGATGGATGTTAAAATTGTTCGTGATGAAATTCCTATTGAGACTGTTTACGCAGAAATGATAGATGATCAAGTTGCGCATATTATTATTTCAAGTTTTTCTACAAATACGTATGATGAACTGCTTACTGCCATTGATGAAATGAAAAAGGAAGGCATGAAAGCGTTAGTACTAGATGTTAGACAAAACCCAGGTGGGCGTCTAGACACTGCAATCGATATTTCCAACCTGTTTGTAGAAGATGGTAAACCAATTCTTCAAATTGAGGACAAAGGAGATAAGATGGTTACGCCAGCCACTCCTGGTATGCGAGTAGATGTTCCAGTAAGTGTTATTATCGATGAGGGTAGTGCTTCTGCATCGGAAATTTTAGCAGGTGCGCTTAGTGAATCAGCGAATGTTCCTTTAGTAGGCTTAACTTCATTTGGTAAAGGTACTGTTCAAACAGTAAATGACTTACCAGATGGATCAAATATTAAAATTACTACTGCAAAATGGTTAACTCCAAAAGGGAACTGGATTCATGATAAAGGAATTGTGCCTGACTATGAGGTGCAATATCCAAGTTACGCTATGTTATCGCCTATCGATCCGTCTACTACACTAGAAGAAAAGCAAAATTCCGAAGCTGTTCAAAACGCGAAAGAAATGCTTGAAGCTATTGGCTATAAAGTAGGGAAGATAGATGGAAATTTTGATGCTGATATGACAGCAGCAGTGAAGAAGTTTCAGGCAGACAACAAGCTTGAAGTCACTGGTAAACTAGTTGGCGACTCAGCTTACGTTCTAATGGATAAAATTCGCGAAAAAATCGTCAAAGATGATCCACAATTGCTAAAAGCAAAAGAAGTAGTTACAGAGTTATTAAATAAGTAAAAAAAGCTGGCCATTTTGGTCAGCTTTTTCAACACGTATAAAGTGAAACTTCAATCAGTGGGGGTTTTTCGACGCACAGGACGTGTTAGTGGGGACGTTGCGACATGGACGTCGCGCTTTTAGTCCCCGTCCTCCCCCCACTGAATGATAGTGGAGGCATACACGATGTTGCGTACTTAGTCTGCGATACATTTCATAGAGCTTTTATGGGCAGTTGATCTCCCACTTATCTTTTCTTGAAGTCGGAGTCTTACTGCCCGTTAAGGCGGGATAAAGGAGCAAAAAAAGATGAAGGATGTCTATTTATTAAGTGGGTTTCTAGGAAGCGGGAAAACTTCCCTTCTATCTCACTTAATCGAGCAGTTTAAAGCAGAAGGTATAAAACCTGCTGTTATCATGAACGAACTAGGAAAGCTTGCTTTTGATAGTAGAGCTGTGGACAATGAGGTTCCATTAAAAGAAATGCTAGAAGGATGTATTTGCTGTACAGGCTCCGAAAAAATGGAGGCACAGCTTCAAATGCTCCTAGAAGGTGAAGAGTTTGATGTTTTATTAATTGAAACAACAGGAGCTGCACATCCCGTGGAAGCGATGGATGCAGTTCTTTCTCCTTTGTTTGCAAGTAGGCTTAACATGAAAGGTATTATTACGGTTGCAGATTGCAAAAGATGGTTAGACCGAGACAAAATGACCCCGCAAACAAGAATGCTCTTTTTAGAGCAAATTAAACATGCACATTTAATAGTAGCAAACAAAGTAGATTTACTTACCGACGCAGAAATTTTAAACGTTACGATGCAAATACAAGCTTTAAATGACGGAGCACCTATAATACAAACTTCGAATAGTAAAATTCCTTTAAAGCTGTTAAAAAACATGGAAGCTACTTTCCATGAAAAAGAGGTTCAAAAAGCAGCGATTGGTAAACAACTCTCGCTTTCTTCCCGTTTGCATACATTTATAGAACCACTAGATCAAGAAGCGTTTGAAGATTGGGTTCGAAAACTTCCAGATACTATTTACCGAATGAAAGGATATGTTCCATTAAAGGGACATAAAAATCCATTTCTATTCCAATATGCTTATGGTATGGTACAGTGGCTTCCGGAATATATGAAAATGTCTCCTGAGATCGTTATTATTGGAGATCAAGTGGACAAGTTAGAGATAATCGGAGATGTACGAAATGATTAAAGCATTCCGTACTTTATATAAGGATCGTAAATTTACTACTGAACTCCAATCCGAAGAACAAATACGTGAAGTGATAAAAGCGGAACTGTTGGATGAATTTACTCATCCAAGAGCAAGGCTAGCGCCTGAAAAAAAGTTGAAGCTTGCATTAGACAGAATAAGCGTAAGCACATTATCAGAGGAAGATAAGGAATTATTAAAGCATGTCTATAGACAGGAATATATAAAACTGTCAACAGAAGATAGAACGTAATATTTAAGTATAGTGGTTAAGTTATCCATTTTACGCATTCCAAATGATCGTTTCTAATAACATTTTCTTTTAAAATGGTCTTACTGGAATATTTTATTCTATTTTTTCTGCTATTTTTGTGTTTACAATAGGGGAGCACAAAAGAAGGAGGAAATGAAATTGAATAAAAAACATTCTATCATGGTTGGATTACTTGCAGGCGGCTTATTACTTTCAACGAATACAGCTGACGCAGCAATGATAACTGGAAATTCAAAAACTACTTCCGAGGCAAATACATCCATTACGTATCAATGGCAGTCTCCGATTAACGTTATGTATAATTATAATTTAAATAACTTAGATATTCAAAATCTAGTCAATGAGCAACTAAACAATCTAGAGCCAACTATTAAGAAGGAACTACTAGAGGCCCAGAAATCACTCAACACTAAAACAGTCCAAGAGGATCAAAAGCCAGTTGCAAAAGAAAAAGCACCAGCAGCTGAAAAAGAAAAAACGCCAGTAGTTAAAAAACCGGCTGAAAAAGAAAAAGCGCCAGTAGTTGAAAAACCGGCTGAAAAAGAATCAACACCAGTAGCAGAAAAACCAGCTACTCCAGTTAACCCAGCTACACCTGTAACAACGCCAGAAGTGAAAGAACCAGTAAAAGAAAATACGGAAGCTGGACAAGTATCTTCAGTAATTCAACAAGTAGTAGATTTAACCAATCAAGAACGTGCTAAAGCAGGATTGAAAGCATTGCAAATTGATACAAAGCTTACACAATCAGCCCAAGCAAAATCACAAGATATGAAAGACAAAAACTATTTTTCTCATACAAGTCCAACATACGGTTCACCATTTGACCAAATGAAATCTTTTGGTATTACGTATAATGCAGCGGCAGAAAATATTGCGATGGGTCAACGCAGTGCAGCAGAAGTTGTAAAAGCATGGATGGAATCACCAGGTCATAAAGCAAATATCATGAATCCATCTTATACACATATCGGAGTTGGATTATCTGATAGTGGTTACTACTGGACACAACAATTCATCGGAAAATAATTTATTCGAAAACCTACTAAGTTGATAACTTGGTAGGTTTTTTGCTATTCTGAATCTATTGTCTGTTTTTATTATTCTCCATAGAATCTTTGTAACAAATCTATCGATAACGAGGGTTTTATATTAATCTGTCAACAGAGGATAAATCGTAATATTTGAGTATAGTGGTTAAGTTATCCAATTATATTGCTAAAATCATTAGTTATACTAGCATTTTCTTTTTAATTGGTTGTACTGGAATATTTTATTCTAATTTTTCTTCTGATTTTGTGTTTACAATAAAGAGGCACAAAAGAAGGAGGAAATGAAAATGAAGAAAAAGCATTCAATTATCGTTGGATTACTTGCAGGTGGATTGTTACTATCAACTAATAATGCAGAAGCAGCAATGACAACTGGAAATTCACAAACTACTTCGGAGGCAAATACATACGTTACGTATCAATGGCAGTCTCAGTATAATTACAATTTAAATAACGTAGAAATTCAGAATATTATTAATAAAGAATTAAAATCACTCAATATTAAAGTAATAAATGGAGCTAAACAACCTACAGTTATCAAGAAAGCAACAGTAGTTAAAAAAGCGCCAGTTGTTAAGAAACCAGTGGTTACTGAAAAAGCACCGGTAGTTAAGAAACCGGTAACTCCTGTAAAACCACCAGTAGCAGAAAAACCATCAACACCAGTAACACCACCAGTAGTTAAAGAACCAGCTAAAGAAAACAATGATTCAGTGCAAGTACCAGCTGCAATTCAACAAGTAGTAGATTTAACCAATCAAGAACGAGCAAAAGCGGGGTTAAAAGCTTTACAAATTGATACAAAGCTAGCGCAATCAGCTCAAGCAAAATCACAGGACATGAAAAACAAAAACTATTTCTCTCATACGAGTCCAACATACGGTTCTCCATTTGATCAAATGAAATCTTTTGGTGTGACGTATAAATCTGCAGGGGAAAATATTGCAAGAGGTCAACGTAGTGCAGCAGAAGTTGTAAAATCATGGATGGCATCACCAGGTCATAAAGCAAATATTTTAAATCCATCGTACACACATATCGGAGTAGGTTTATCGGATAGTGGATACTACTGGACACAACAGTTCATCGGAAAATAAATAAAACAAAACTACCAAGATATTTTAACTTGGTAGTTTTTTAATACTTTCGGAAATTATAAAACGCTACTAGCTTGATTGACTTGCTAAAATAAACAGCGTTACGACTGAATAAACCCAGTAAATGGCTAAGGGCAACCAACCGACCATTCAAAGCAATTAATTCTAGTTGGAAAGCAACCAAATTAGCGAGAGAGCAACCAATTTAAGACGAGAGCAACCTAATTGCCGATGAAAGCAACTAGTTCTCAAGAAAGCAAGTTTACTTGGATTGAGACGATAATGATTGTGACCAGTTATAATTTCCACAGGCTATTTAAAATAGTAAGAAGCCCTTTTGTTACGTGTATCTATAAATTCAACGATAAATACTAAATAGAAAACGACGCATTTAAGCGTCGTTTTTTGTTACTCTTTTTTGTAAGTATATGAGTCTTGTGACAAGTGTAATGGCTCCAACTGTAAGTCCGACTATTAATCCGATCCAGTAGCCGAAACGTTCAAAGGAAGTATAAGTCGCTAGATAATATCCGGTAGGCAGTCCGATAATCCAGTAAGAGATAATAGCCATGATAAACGTGACTGTTACATCTTTATATCCACGTAATGCACCTTGTACGGGTGCTTGAATTGCATCTGATAATTGGAAAAGCGCTGCAAACAAGAAAAATTGCACTGTTAACGAGATTACATATTGATCGTCCGTATAAAGAGCGGCGATCGGTTCTCGGAATATTAACAGAATAGAAGAAGAGATAAAACTGAAAAATACGGCTGTTCCTACACTTAACCAACTATAGGTTTTCGCATCTTTATATCGTTTCGCACCCACTTCATGACCTACTAAAATCGTTGCTCCCATCGCTATACTAAGCGGGATCATGTAAAGAAGGGAAGTAAAGTTCATGGCTATTTGATGAGCAGAAATGACCTCGGTCGAATACTTGCTCATCAGAATGGTTACAGCTGAAAAAATTGTTGTTTCGGCGAAAAGTGCCAATCCTATCGGTACACCAATTTTAGTTAGCGTACCCATTTTTGCAAAGGATGGTTTACGCCAAAACTTAAAGATCATTAACTCTGCGAACGGTTTATTTTTATAAACAATGATGATTGCGATAATTAGAATTAGCCAATAAGTAACCGCAGATCCAAGACCAGCACCAACTCCGCCGAGTGCAGGAAAGCCAAGCTTTCCGTAAATAAACACATAGTTTAAAACGATGTTAATCGGCGCCGATAATAAAGTGATAAACATGGAAACTCTTGTCTTCCCTAAAGCATCGATAAAGGAACGAAGGACACTATATAAAAATAAGGGAACAAGACCAATACTCATCATATATAAATATTTCTTAGCGACTAAGCGTACACTATCTTCAAGGGGTATTAAATTCAATACTGGATCGATTAACAATAATATTCCCAGAAAAACGATAAACGCTAGAAATATAGCAATATAAAAACCTTGTTGTACAAAGGTTCGTACATCTTCTATCTTTTTTGCACCGATAAATTGTGCTACAATGGGCGTAATGCCTATTAATATACCAGTTAAACCGGTATAGACAGGAACCCAAATGGAGGATCCAATAGAAACACCTGCTAGATGATCAATACTATATTTACTTGTCATTAATATATCAAAAAAGGTCATTAAATAAAGTGCGACTTGTGTGATTAAGATAGGTACAACAATTTTAATCATATATTTACTTTTTTCGGGTAGTGATTTCGTTTCATGCATTTTGGCATACATCCTTTAAGTTTTAAAATAGTTAGGAGATTATGAATGAATAATAACACAATCGTATTAACGGGTGGGGGAACTGCTGGTCACGTTTCGTTAAATGAAGCAATTATCCCCGAGTTAATAAAAAAAGGATATAAAATCCATTATATTGGCTCATATGATGGTATCGAAAAAACAATTATTCAAGAAAATTTTCCGACTTTACCTTATCATTCGATTTCAAATGGTAAACTACGAAGATATTTCTCGGTAAAAAACTTTTCCGATCCATTTAAAGTATTATACGGTACATTACAAGCATTAAGTATACTAAGAAAAGTAAAGCCGTCAATCGTTTTCTCAAAAGGTGGGTTCGTATCAGTTCCGGTTGCTATCGCCGCAAAGCTTGCAAATATTCCGGTAGTCATCCATGAATCCGATTTAACACCAGGACTTGCAAATAAGATTGCATCTACTTTTGCGGAACATATTTTTACAGTGTTTGAAGAAACTCTAAACTATTTGCCAAAAGAAAAAGCCTCTTCTATTGGAGCTATCATACGTCCCGATTTATTTTTTGGTAATGAGCAAGTTGCCGAAAGACTGACTGGCTTTCAAGCTGAGAAAGATACATTAATCATAATGGGGGGAAGCCAAGGCTCCGCTAAGATTAATGAAGTGATTAAAGAAAATATCGATGCTTTAATAAGTAAGTTTCAAATTATTCATCTTTGTGGAAAAGGAAATTTGGATGCAACATTAACAGGTAAGCCTAATTATATCGCATTTGAATATGTAACAGATGAATTACCTCACTTATTAAAGATATCAGATTATGTAATAAGTCGTGCAGGATCAAATTCTATATTTGAATTCCTGGAGTTAAAAAAACCAATGCTGTTAATCCCCTTATCGATTCATGCAAGTAGAGGAGATCAAGTGTTGAATGCTAACTTTTTCGAAAATAAAGGATATGCACTAAAGATAGAAGAAGAGCACTTAACAACGAAAAGTTTTATGGATACACTAGCCGATTTAGTAAAATATAAAGAGGAAATAATCGATAAACAATTTACGGCAGATTCATCTAAAACACCAGACCAATTCACAGAGTTATTACTTACGTATAAAAAATAAAAATGGCGCTGTTCAGTAAGTATGAAAAATATAGCAGGAGAAGGAAATTAGATATTTCCTTCTTCTGCTTTTTTTATGGCTAAAGGAATTATAAGCTCTATGATTGTCGATCAGTATAGGGAAACTGCGACGTAGTGAGTTGATGAAGTTGTCCGCTAGATTTTCACTGCAGTCGCTCGCTTTCCGCCGGGTGAGCGATGAGCCATTCCCTCCGCTTTGGGCGTCGTTGGAATGTCTCATTTTGCTCCCTCATCCGGCAGGAGTCGACGCCTGCAGTAAAAATCAATAATAACTGCTTGTTTATTCAGGTATCGACTTGCAAAAAACCAACTATTAAACAGCTTCTCAACTGGGTAAATCCAATAAATGGTGGACTGCGACAATATCCACTGTGACTGCGATAAATTAGCCCCTGAACACGACAAAATACCGGCTGAACGCGACAAAGCCGTCAAAGTCGATGCTTTTTGTAAAGCAATCCTCAATAATGCGCCATTATTATCGGCGTCTCACTCCAAGTAAACTTGTTCTATGAATAATTGGTTGCTCTCAGAGGTAATTTGGTTGCTTTCAGACTGCCTCTAGTTGCTCTCAACAGTCGTTTGGTTACTCTCAGGATAGGACTGGTTGCTTTCACTGCTTTTTGGTTGCCCTTATCCATTTTCTGGAGATACTTATTCTGCAACTACATAATTTGAGGGATTTAGTCCATCGGCGCGAGACTCTGCGGGAAAGCGAGAAAAACAAAATCCTGCAGACGCTCGCGACGAAGCGACTTGTCGCGAGCACGCGGAAAGCGAAGCGCCGCCGTGCCAAAATCCTAGTGGTCACCTAATAAAATTTCTTACATCGCAGTTTTCCTATTATGTGCGGCATACCAAAAATACATGAAATCTTTTTTATTAATTATTAAAAATAGAATATCCATGAGTACTAAGGAAAAACTGATAAGGATAAAACGAAAGGAGTGTTCCGAATGAAGAGTCGTAAAGAACCACATGAACAGTTCACCATGAAAAATAATGGGTTGAGCTCTATGCAAGAAGTTATCTATCAAAAGGAATTCAATCGTGCGGATAAAGCGACAACAAAGAAAAATCAAAGTCATCATAAAAAGTAAACATCTTAATGAGCTCCGATATAGGGTAACCTAATCGGAGTTCATTTATTGATTATGTGATTTATACTAACAATTGTTATAGAAAAAATGTTCGGATATTCATCAGTACTTAAGTAAGAAACTCACACAAAAGCAGCATCTCCAAAATAGAGATGCTGCTTACATATTTATTTATCTTAAATCATAAAATATCTGGCAAAAGTTATACATTACATCGCTTGTTCTTCTTCGTTATTTTGTTGCATCATCACTAAGTGGAACAAGTCTTTTGGAATATAGTACAAATCATAAACTTCTTGTTTTTTGTTAATCTCTGCATAAATAGAAGGATGTGATTCGTTTGCTTTAATCGTATATGGCAGTTTTTCCGCAGCACGAATGCTCTTTGGATTCGTTTTACGAATACGTAAAAATACTGTATGAATATCTAGCTCAAAAAATAATTCTTCTAAAAATTGTTCTTTTGCTTTCTTATTGTAGCCAAGCCCTTGAAATTGAGTACCGATCCATGTACCCAAAAATCCAGCTCCATCTTCAATATCGAACAAATTGATCGTACCAATTGGTTGACCGTAATCACTTACAATCGTACGAGTGATGACCGTTCCAGATTCCTCTTCTTCCATCAATTGTTTCGTTAAAAACCAATATTCATCTGCTGAGTATGCTTTATGGCGTACATAAGGCAGTACAGTTGGATCAGACATAAGTTCATATAGAGAAGTACATTCATGCAGATCTCGTTTTTTTATCAAAAAAAGCGCCCCCTAAAGAAACCAATAAATGAGCATAGTCATCCTAGGTCCCTGAAATTTTTCATTTCGAATTGCATAAAAAATTTCGGGGTAGGAATCGAACCTACTAGGACCAGCTCAAAACTGGTGGCGCACCATTTGCCTTCCCTCGGCAAAGCGAACTTTGCCTTATAAAATTATTTGCATTAATAATATACTTTGTTTTTGCGATTTTGCATAGTGTTAAATCGTGTCAATTTTATTAAATGTTCGTAAAGAATATAAACTAAATTACTTGTATGTTGAACACTAAATACATATGATTATAGAATATAAGGACAGAAAGTGATAGGAGTTTGTTTAAGAAAATGTCTTACCCAATTATTACGCAAAAACAATTCCATTTATTATATGATTTAGTAGACGAATATGTGTTTTTCATGCGTAAAGAAGGAAATACTTTTATCTATGAATATATCAATAAAAAAGCAAAGGAAATCTTTAACGAGAACCCACAGGGCAGACGATTAGAGCAATGCTTCGATGATTTTCATTGTAAAACGATTATCTATCATTACAATCGAGCGTGTACGCTTAAACACTCTATTTCTTATCAAGATCATCACTGTATAAAAGGGGCAACATTTGTAAACGAAACGTTGGCAATTCCCATTATTGATGGAGACAATGTATATATTCTAGCAACAACAAGAGAAGTGATTAAAACAAAAGAATTGCAAGAGTCTACTTATATATTAGAGAGTTATCGTAAAGGAGTAAATGATGCAGCCCTTGTCGCAATGACGAATGAAAAAGGGATCATTGAAATGGTAAATGAATTATTTGAGTCAACTAGCAAGTTTCAAAAAGAAGAGCTAATTGGAAAATCATTTTGGATGATAAATTCAAACTATCATGAAGATAGTTATTTTAAGCAGATGTGGGAAACCATCCAAAAAGGAGAGATTTGGACAGGTCAAATCCGTAATCGAACAAAATATGGTTCCTTCTACTGGGTAGATGCAACGATTATACCAATCACCAATGAAAACGGAATTATCGAGAAATATTTGACGATTCAATTTGACAACACAGAAAAGAAACAAATGATGACGGAACTACGTAATATTGAACGTTCTTTTAAATTAATAACAGAACATTCCAATGATCTAATCGCTATTACAGATGAGGATGGCTATTTACTTTATTCCTCTCCAAGTCATGAAACTATATTAAATTATGAAAAAGAAGAATTGCTTGGAACGTATTATTTGAATATAATCGCGAACGAATCTTCTTATCTAATAGAAAATTTGAAAACGACTCTGATGCAAAATAATAATAATAACAAAATCCGCACGGAGCTTCTGATAAAAACAAAAGATGAGTCCACTATATGGACAGATACAACCATTACGACTGTACAAAGTACAGTTTATGATGAAGAACAAAAGTGGTATGTTTTTGTATCTAGAGAGATTACGGAAAAACGGGCATTAGAGGAACAACTGAAATTTTTGGCATTCCATGATAGTTTGACAGGTTTACCAAATAGACGTATGTTCTATGAAAAAATGCCAGAAGCTATTCAATTTGCATCTAAAACTAATACAAATATAGCCTTGCTATATATAGACGGTGATAATTTTAAAGAAGTTAACGATCAGTTTGGGCATGATATGGGAGATCGTTTTTTAAAACATTTTGCAGAAAATTTAGAGCAAGGTGTACTACAACAGTATAAAATATACCGTTTTGGTGGAGATGAATTTGTCATTGTAATTGATCAAATCAATGATTATATAGATAAGCAAAGTGTTATGCTTGAAACAATCATACAATCTATACAACATACATTTAAAAAAGGTTGGTCGATTGATACCATTTATTTTTCGCCGACGATCTCGATTGGCGTTTCCATTTTTCCGCATGATGGGCATACTGTAAATGAGCTATTAATAAATGCAGACGTGGCATTGTATGAGGCAAAAAAACTTGGAAAAAATAATTTCGTATATTCTAGTGCCGTTCATCCATAGCATGAACGGCATTTTTGAAAGGATTTGTCTATATTGCAGCGGCATATTTTACTTATAGAAGACGAGATAAATATCGCTAAATTTGTTGAACTAGAACTAAAACATGAAAATTTCCTTGTGACGGTTTCTAATGATGGTAGAGAAGGAGCAGAGCTAGCATTAGCTAATGATTATGATTTGATGTTAATAGACGTTATGCTGCCCAATTTAAATGGCTTAGAAATTTGTCGTAGGATTCGGAAGAAAAAAGAAACACCTATAATTTTAATAACGGCAAGAGATGCCATAATAGACCGGGTATCGGGATTAGAGGCAGGGGCTGATGATTATGTTGTGAAGCCCTTTGCGATTGAAGAATTACTAGCTCGGATACGTGCCATTTTAAGAAGAGTAGAACGTCCGCAAACGGCAATCGTTGACTTGAAGATTAATCATTTAACAATTGATCAAAAAGCACATCAAGTATTCTATCTAGATAAAGAAATCTTGCTAACGAAGACGGAGTATGATTTGCTTGTCTATTTCATGGAAAATAATAATATCGTATTAACTCGAGATATTATATTAGAAAAAGTTTGGGGCTATGAAACAGAAGTTGAAACGAATGTCGTTGATGTGTATATACGACATTTGAGAAGAAAATTGCCTGAAGAAATCGCTTCTCTTATTGAAACAGTTCGAGGGGTTGGATATGTGATGCGCACATGAAGCAATGGACGTTACAAAAAAAATGGACATATGCGTCTGGTCTTTCGATTTTTATCAGTTTCTTCATGATGTGCGTCATTCTATTTTTCTCCCTGTATAATTGGTTGCTCCTTTCAGAAGAGAAGCTTGCACAAAACACATTGCAAGAAGTAGTACACTTTTTTGAGTCTAAAGGACCCATTATTTCGATTCAAGACATCCAACGCAATAAAACACTGCTTAATCAACTGGTAAACCAAAAGCAGTCCGTTCGTATATTAAACGCAGATGGAATAGAAGTGTTGCGTATAAATGATGCAAGTCCATTTCCAAGCTTTTCACAGACTTTAACAGCAGACTTTCAACAAGATAAGTTAGATGGCCAACTGTTGCTTTATAAGGGAGCGGAAATTGATTTTGGCTTGTTTAAAGGCTATGTAGAAATTTCTCATAGTCTAGAAAGTTTTTCACAATTAATGCGCTATATACTGATAGCAATGGTTATTTTCACGATCATTGCCCTTGTGCTTTCCGCCTTAATCGGTTATTCCTTATCTTCGATTTTATTAAGACCTTTAAAAGAGCTTCGCGATGAGATGCAAGAAGCTAAACGATCGAAATTTTCAAAAGAAGTTCATTTTCAATACGCAACCAATGATGAGATTGGAGAGCTATTAACGATTTATCAGCAACTGATGAATGAAGTTTCAGAAACGATCACGAGGCAAGATGAGTTTATTCATAACGTCTCACATGAGCTTCGTACGCCTATCCAAGTTGTAGAGGGGCACTTGTCTTTATTAAACCGTTGGGGGAAAGAAGACAGAGAAGTGTTAGATGATTCGTTGCAAATCTCCTTAACTGAAGTGCAAAAGATGAAATTACTAATTGAAGAAATGCTTAAGCTTGCGAAAAGGGAGCAATCCAATGATCGAGTAAAAACAATTATTTCTACAATCGTATACGATTTGGAGCAAAAATATCGGATTTTAGCACCAGCTGTAAGGATAAAGTTTGTAGGAGATAAAACGGAAGTACTTAACATACCTGCTACTGTTTTAGAACAGATAATAGGCAACCTAATCGACAATGCCATTAAATACAATATAAATCAGCCAGAAATTATTGTAAAAGTGGCAACGGACGATAAGCAAACGTTGCTTTCTATTATAGATAATGGGATAGGTATTCCAAATGAAATACTTCCTAAAATATTTGATCGTTTTTTTGTTGTCGATGAAGCAAGAACAAAAACAAAAGGTGGTTCTGGTTTAGGGCTAAGTATCGTAAAACGATTAGTAACGGAATATAACGGGAATATTTATGTGGAGAGTATAGAAAATAAAGGTACAAAATTTAACATTATTTTCTCTAAAATGACAAAAGAGGAATAATCCAATTATCTCTAATTCAAATATTATTTAAATTCTTATATAATTTGAAAAAAAGCATTGTATTTTTTTTCTAGAGTAGTAAGATGGATATGGAAAAATTGTTCTTTCAATCTATACTTTCAGTCCTTTTGAAAGAGTGGTAAACTATAAATGTGTACATTTTGTGTTGTTCACAAAATCTTTACATTCCAATTTATTCTACTTAATTAATTTATGTGTTTTTTTCATCAATGCCTAAAGGCACAAAATGTTGGAGGTTTTTCTAAATGTCGAACAATCAAACACCTTGGTCAGCTTTTTCTGGTCCTAACCTTGGTTATGTGATGGAGCAGTATGATTTATTTTTACAGTCTCCAGACGAAGTGGATAGCGAACTAGTTAGCTTATTTCAACAGTATGGTGCACCTAAAATCGCACCAACTTCCATTACTAATGTGGACACATCTGCTGTAGAGCCAACTAATTTCGAAAAAATTATTCGCGCTATAGAACTTGCGGATGCTATTAGGGCAAATGGACATTTAACAGCGGATATTTATCCATTAAATGATGGTCCAAAAGAAGATTCTAAAATCGATCCGAAAACATACGGTTTAACGGATCAAGATTTACGTGAAGTTCCAGTTTCATTTTTAATAACGAATGCTCCAAATAGTATTACAAATGGTTTACAAGCAATTGAACATTTAAAAGCAGCCTATACAAATAAAATTGCTTTTGAAATTGCACATATTGTAAACAGAGAAGAAAAAATATGGTTGCAAGAAAAGATTGAAAAAGGTGCTGTGCTAGAAAAACTTTCAGCAGATGACAAAAAAGCATTACTAAAACGTTTGACGCAAATAGAAGGTTTTGAAAAATTTATCCACCGCACATTTGTCGGTGCGAAACGTTTTTCAATTGAAGGATTAGATACATTAGTTGTACTAATGGATGAATTAGTACGCCAATCAAACAAAACTAATACAAAACAAGTAAATATCGGTATGGCGCACCGAGGTAGATTAAATGTATTAACACATGTATTACAAAAACCATATGAGATGATGTTTGCGGAATTTGCGCATGTTCCAAGCGAATCATTTTTACCGAAAGATGGATCACTAGAAATGTCTGAAGGTTGGTATGGGGACGTAAAGTACCACAAGGGTGCTGCATACCGTTCACCATCTGGTTTAACATTAAAATTAGCATATAATCCATCTCACTTAGAGGTTGTTAGTCCGGTTGTTACGGGCCAAACGCGTGCAGCACAAGAAAAAACAGATGAAGCAGGGTATCCTGTACAAGATAAAAACGCAGCATTCGCTATATTAGTACACGGGGATGCAGCTTTTCCAGGTCAAGGTGTTGTAACAGAAGTATTGAACTATAGCCGTATACGTGGTTTCCAAACAGGAGGATCTATCCATATTATTGCAAATAATATGATTGGATTTACGACGGAACATTATGATTCACGTTCAACACATTATTCTTCGGATCCAGCTAAAGGATATGAAGTACCTATTATACACGTAAATGCAGATGATCCAGAGGCAGTTCTTGCTGTGGCAGAAATTGCGCATGAGTATCGCCAAAAATTTGAAAAAGACATTGTGATTGATCTATTAGGTTACCGTCGTTATGGACATAACGAAATGGATGAACCACTAGTAACGAACCCAACTATGTACCATAAAGTTCATAAGCATCCAACAGTTAGAGAACTTTATGGACAACAACTAGTAGAGGAAAAGTTAATCGAAACAGCTGATGTAAAAACTTTAGATGAATCGATTTTCAGTGGAATGCAAGCGGCTTATGACCGTGTAAAAGAGCTTCCTCCAACTACTGCTCATGATATCGTTATCCCAGAAGTAGTTTTAAATGGAATGCCGGAACTGCAAACTGGGGTAGAAGAAAGCAAGCTTGCAAAAATAAATGAAGAGCTTCTTACTTGGCCTGCCGAGTTTACAGCATTTAAAAAATTAGCAAAAATTTTAAAACGTCGTGAAGAGCCATTTAAAGGTAAAGGGAAGATTGACTGGGGTCATGCAGAAACGCTTGCCTTTGCTACGATTTTGCAAGATGGAAACTCCATTCGTTTAACTGGCCAAGATGCTCAGCGTGGTACTTTCTCACATAGACACTTAGTGCTACACGATGAAAAAACTGGTGCAGAATTAACGCCAATTCATGCCATTAGTGACGCAAAAGCTTCTTTTGTTGTTCATAACAGTCCATTAACAGAAGCTGCTATTCTAGGTTATGAATTCGGATACAATTTAGAGGATCCAAACTCCTTATCTATTTGGGAAGCTCAATATGGAGATTTTGCGAATATGGCGCAAGTTATGTTCGATAACTTTATAAGTGCTGCAAGATCCAAATGGGGATTAAAATCAGGTCTTGTTATGTTATTACCTCATGCTGCTGAGGGTCAAGGGGCAGAGCATTCAAGCGCGCGTCTAGAACGTTATTTACAGTTAGCTGCTGAAAATAACTGGACGGTAGCTAATCTTTCAAGTGCGGCAAACTATTTCCATATTTTACGCAGACAAGCTAAAATGTTAAAAGAGGATGCAATTCGTCCTTTAATCATTGTGTCTCCAAAATCGCTGTTACGTCATCCACTAGTTGGGGCAGATGTTGCCGAACTAACTGCTGGTCAATTTGAAACAGTAATGGAACAACCAGGTCTTGGTAAAGACGCTAAAACAGTAGAGAAAATCATCTTTGCAAGTGGTAAATTGGCAATCGATTTAGCAGACAAAGTAAAAGATGGAGAAGGTTACGATCACTTACACATTGTACGTGTAGAACAGCTTTACCCATTCCCTAAAGAAAAGATTCAAGCAATTGTCGAACGTTATCCGAATGTGAAACAGCTTGCTTGGGCACAAGAAGAGCCTGAAAACATGGGTTCATGGAATTTCGCACTTCCATATTTACTGGAAATTGCGGATGGCAAAGAGATCACATATGTAGGTCGTGTACATCGTTCCAGTCCAGCTGAAGGCGATGGAGATACTTACAAGGTAGAACAAGCACGAATCATTGATGAAGCATTAAAAAGTTTATAAGAGAAGCTAGGATAGTCAGAGGAGGAAATTCAAGTGGCAGAAATTATTGTTCCAGAATTAGCAGAATCGATTACAGAAGGTACTATTGCGCAATGGTTAAAACAACCGGGTGATACAGTAGAAAAAGGTGAGTTCATCGTTGAGCTTGAAACAGATAAAGTTAATGTCGAAGTAATTTCAGAGGAAGCTGGAGTTGTTAGTGAGTTACTTGCTGCTGAAGGTGATACAGTTCAAGTAGGTCAAGTAATTGCTGTAGTTGGAGCAGGTTCAGGAGCAGCAGCAGCTGCACCAAAAGCACCAGAGGCAGAAGCTACACCGGCGGCGGCACCTCAAGCGGCAGCAGCTCCTGTAGTAGAAGAAACTTCATCTGAGCAGGATCGCACAATTGCAAGCCCAGCAGCTCGTAAACTAGCTCGTGAGAAAGGTATTAACTTAAGTGAAATTTCACCAGTTGATCCAATGGGACGTGTTCGTGTACAAGACGTTGCAGCACATGGTTCTGCACCAGCACCAAAAGCAGCACCGGCGCCTGCAGCTACTGCACCAAAAGAAGACGATGGCCGTACTACTCGCGAGAAAATGTCTCGTCGTCGTCAAACAATTGCTTCTCGTTTACTAGAAGTAAAACAAAACACGGCAATGCTTACAACTTTCAATGAAATCGATATGACTAATGTAATGGCTTTACGTTCACGCAAGAAAGACCAATTCTTTGAGCAAAACGATGTGCGTCTTGGATTTATGTCATTCTTTACAAAAGCTGTAGTTGCTGCTCTTAAGAAATATCCTTATGTAAATTCACAAATTGATGGAACAGATATTGTGAAAAACAACTTCTACGATATCGGGATCGCTGTATCAACAGAAGGCGGTTTAGTAGTGCCGATCGTTCGTGATGCTGATCGTAAAAACTTTGCTGAAATCGAAGGAAATATTGGAGAACTTGCTAAAAAGGCTCGTGATAACAAATTAGCGCTTTCTGATATGGCAGGCGGATCATTTACAATTACAAACGGTGGCGTATTCGGATCACTACTTTCTACACCGATTCTAAACGGAACACAGGTTGGTATCCTAGGAATGCACACAATTCAAAAGCGTCCAATCGCTGTTGGTGATGAAGTGCAAATTCGTCCGATGATGTATGTAGCATTATCTTATGATCACCGTGTAATCGATGGAAAAGACTCAGTTGGATTCTTAAAAATGGTAAAAGAGCTTCTTGAAAACCCGGAAGATTTAATGTTAAATTCATAAAATGTGAATAGTGCAGATACTCATTATGTGAGTATCTGCACTTTTTTTACTACTTGGGAAACTACAAAAATTTAGATACATGGGTAACATTTTTCTAGTAACATTAGTTATGGAGATTTTCACCTTGTATGTTATAAAGGGATAATGCGTCATAAGAATGTGCTGTTAAGTGTCCAGTAGGTTTTTCGCTTCAGGGCGGAAGCTTTCCCCAGGGTTAGCGATGAGCTTTCACCGCCACTACGCATCTGCCTGGAGCGGAAATCAATTGCTATTTCTGTATCTCCCTAAGACGCATTTTCTCTATTATGTGTGTCATTCCAATCATTGTTCACATTTGATAAAGCACGCCAAAGATAGGTGCTTTAGTGCTTTTGTTCTGTGTCTCTATATATTTATGATTCCACTCCACAAACATTAAATATTCCTAATATTTTATTTTTTGAATAAAAAGTATTGACTTATAATATTGTGTTATGTATAGTTAAATAAAATTTCATATGAAATTCTTCTTATCAAGAGAAGCTGAGGGAATGGCCCTGCGAAGCTTCAGCAACAGATTGCAACTGCAAAACTGTGCTAAATCCACCGATTAAATTCGAAAGATGAGAAGAGGTTAGATTTTCTAATGTACCTCTTCAGTTCTCATAATCTGAAAGGGGTTTTTTTAATGACTTAATACCAAGTATATTAATAAGTTTAATCAAATTAATAAGATAAAGAAAAGGAGAGAGTTTGGATGAAAAAATGGATGGCATGGTCAATTTTATCTTTGTTTGTCTTGCTTTTAGCGGCTTGTGGTTCTAGTGAGGAAGTTACTTCTAGTGTAAAAGGTGATACGAAAAGTAATGAAGAACTAACAAAGGTTAAAATCAGTGCTTCAACAACTCCTCATGCAGAGATTTTGCAACATATTTCAGATGATTTAAAAGCAGAGGGAATTGAGTTAGATATTATTATCACACAAGATGGTATACAAACGAACCAATCAACCGCTGATGGTGACTTAGATGCAAACTTCTTTCAACACACACCATTTTTAGAGCAAGTCAATAAGGATAGTGGTATTGATCTTGTAAACGTACAAGGAGTTCATATAGAACCTTTCGGTGTTTACTCCAAGAAAATTGATGATATCACTCAATTAGATGAAGGGGCAAAAGTCGCTGTACCAAACGACCCGGTTAACTTTTCCAGAGCATTACTCTTATTTGCGGAAAATGGAATAATTGAGCTTGCTACGGATGTGGAAGGTTCGTACACAGTTCAAGATATTACAAAAAATGAAAAGAACTTAGAGTTTGTTGATATTGATGGACCATTACTAGTAAGAGCGTTGGATGACGTTGACATTGCAGCTATTAATACAAACTATGCATTAGAGGGAGGGTTCAAACCATTAGAAGATGCACTAATCATCGAAGGAAATGAATCTCCATATGTGAATATTTTAGTTTCTAGAAAGGACAATCAAAATGACGAAGCTATACAAAAAATTGCTGCAGCGTTAACAACGGAAAAAGTAAGAGAATTCATTTTAGAGAAATATGAAGGGGCTGTTGTACCAGCATTTTAACATCATTCAGAAACAACGTCTTCTGAATTTGCGGATAATCCCACACTATTATCTTCTGATTTGAACGAAGAGAAGAGAAAGGAAATTAGTAGAGACGTACGAGTAATATTGCAAACTATAGCATTTCAATGTAAGGAGGAAACTGAATGATTGAATTTCGCAAAGTATCTAAAACATTCGTCTCAGGAAAACGAACGATTACTGCACTTGAAAATGTAGAGTTGACTGTTCATAAAGGCGATATATTTGGAGTAATTGGATTTAGTGGAGCTGGTAAGAGCACATTAATTCGAACGGTAAATCTATTAGAAACACCGACGTCAGGAGAAGTTTTGATTGAAGGGAAGAACTTACAAAAAGTTTCTAAAAAAGAACTGAGAGAAGAAAAGAAAAATGAAAAATATTGGGATGATATTTCAACATTTTAATCTATTAAATTCGAAAACAGTATATGAGAATGTGGCAATGCCTCTTCTATTAAGTAAACATACGAAAAAAGAAGTAGAGCAAAGAGTATTGGAAGTACTCCAATTTGTTGGCTTAGAGGATAAGATAAAAAGTTATCCAGATCAGCTTTCAGGAGGACAAAAGCAAAGGGTTGGGATAGCTCGAGCACTCGTAACCAAACCCTCCATATTACTTTGCGATGAAGCGACATCCGCCTTGGATCCGCAAACAACAAAATCTATTTTGCAGCTTTTAAGACGAGTGAATGAAGAATATAAAATTACGATACTCATCATTACGCATGAAATGGAAGTGATAAAAGAAATATGTAATCGAATTGCGGTGATGGAAAACGGCCGAGTAATTGAATCGGGTAATATACTGGATGTCTTTTCAAATCCACAAACAGAAACCGCGCGGAATTTTGTAAGTTCTGTTGTACATGATGAAATACCACAATCCGTTTATCGTTTAATGGAAGTTCATAATGGAAGGAGTCATATATTAAAAGTCGATTTTGTAGGTGTGAGCTCTGGTCAACCAATTATTTCTCAGGTTGCTAAAAAATTCAATGTAGATTTGAATATTCTTTTTGGCAGTATTACAGAACTGCAAAGTATCCCATTTGGAAATTTGATTGTTGAAGTAATCGGTGATTCGAAAGAAGTACAAAAAACAATTAACTTTATTCAAAGTGACACAGTAAATGTAAAGGAGGTTAAAGGACATGGAAGTAAACAGACAAATTTTGATCGAAGCGATTTGGGAAACGTTGTACATGGTTAGTATTTCACTATTTTTTGGAGCAATATTAGGATTTATATTAGGTGTTACATTAGTTGTTACAAGGAAGGGACATATTTTAGAAAATAAATTTATATTTTCCATTGTAAATCCAATAGTGAATATTTTCCGCTCTATTCCATTTATTATTTTACTTGTAGCCATTATTCCATTTACTCGATTGATCGTCGGAACATCCATAGGAACAAGCGCAGCAATTGTACCACTTGTGTTACATGTTGGACCTTATATTTCGCGATTAATCGAAAACTCATTACTGGAAGTAGATGAAGGGATTATTGAAGCGGCGAAAGCAATGGGTGCCACTCCATTTCAAATTATAGGGAAGTTTTTACTTCCAGAGGCATTTCCCTCTCTTATACTTAGTGTTACAACAGCAACGATAGGTTTGATTGGAGCTACCGCTATGGCCGGTGCAGTAGGGGGCGGTGGACTAGGAGATGTGGCAATAACTTATGGATATCAGCGGTTTGATAATGTCACAATTCTAGTAACTGTAATAATTTTATTGGCAATCGTTCAATTAATTCAAAGTATCGGAAATGTATTCGAACGAAAACTTAGACGAGTTGGATAAAGTAAAACTTCATTCAAGTAGGGGACCCTGCCTCCTCCTACTTGAATGTTAGTCGAACCAATCGGACCTTTACGGGCAGTTTATCCTCTAACTATCTTTCAGTGTTTTTCTCGAAATGGAGAAATGAGGATATTATTATCCGTTAAGGCAGGAGAAAAATATATAGAAGAGAAGGTAAATAGTTATGAAAAAATGGAGTTTAGCATTTGTTTTAATAATAAGTCTGTTATTAGCAGCATGCGGAAATAAGGAAGAAGATAGTGTGATAAAAGTTGGGATTCGTAGTTCCGAGTTAAAAACGTGGGAATATATAAAAGAAAAAGCTGCTGACAAGGGAATCGAGCTTGAGTTAGTAAACTTTAATGCCCAATATGATCCTAACCAAGCTTTGGCTGAAGAAGAAGTAGAGATTAATGCATTTCAACATTTGGCATACTTAAATTTATTTAATGAAAATCAGAAAACAGATCTTCAAGCTATTGGAAGCACTATTATGGCACCGATCGGCTTATATTCAAATCAATATAAATCGTTAGAAGAGATTCCAGATGGTGCTCAAATTGCCGTCCCAAATGATCCTTCAAACTGGGGAAGAGCTTTAATGTTACTTCAAGAAGCTGGTTTTTTAACAGTTACAGATGATTTTGATGGAAATGGTGGAGCGGATCGTATTAAAGACAATCCTAAAAACCTTGAGATTGTACCAGTCGATGGAGCTACGACTCCACGAGTAATGGAAGATACAGCAGCAGCAATTATTAATAATGGTGTAGCAGTAGAGGCAGGACTTCTACTAAAAGACGCCCTACTACATGAAAGCAAAACAGCGATTCCTTTTGTGAATGTGATTGTCGCACGGTCTGATGATGCTGATAATGAAAAGCTAAAAGAAATTGTGAAAATATATCAATCTCCCGAAACTGCGAGTTTCATAACGGAAACCTATAATGGAAATTATATTCCCGTAGTATTAACAGAGGAAGAAATCAAAAATTGGAAAGATGCATATCTATCAAAATAGAAGAATGAAGGAGAGTTCAAAATGGTTGGGAAACGTCAAATTAAATTAGCAGCTTATTTAATAGGTACTGGGATGCATGTTGCATCTTGGAAACATCCTAGTTCAAATCCTAATGCAAGCATTGATATTAAACAACTTCAGAATCTAGCGAAAACGGCAGAACGAGGCAAGTTTGATATTGCATTTGTAGCGGATAGTTTGGCTATCAACCATGATTCGCATCCGCAAATATTAAATCGCTTAGATCCGATCATTCAAATTACGGCACTTGCAGCAGCTACAGAGAAAATTGGATTAGGTGCAACTGCATCGACTACTTATAGCGAACCGTATGTATTAGCCCGTCAAGTTTCTTCCGTAGATCATATAAGTGGTGGTCGTGCAGCTTGGAATCTTGTAACAACGGCGGATGCAACAGGGGAAACGGCCCAAAATTTTAGCCGCAAGAAACATTGGGAACATGATCATCGCTATGAAAGAGCGGAAGAGTTTATAGATGTAGTAAAAGGTTTATGGGATTCTTGGGAAGACGATGCTTTTGTTTACAACAAAGAAACAGGTCAATTTTACGATCGTGAAAAGGTACATGAAATTAATTACAAGGGAGAACATTTCTCAGTAAAAGGTCCGTTAAATATTGCACGTTCTAAGCAAGGTCAGCCTGTTATCGTGCAAGCAGGTGCTTCAAAGCCAGGTCAACGTCTAGCCGCTCGAACAGCTGAAGTAGTTTTTGTACATTGGGACAATTTAGAAGTAGGGAAAACGCATTATAGAAGATTAAAGGGACAATTAAATGAGTTTCATCGTTCCGAAGATGATTTACTTATTTTGCAAGGTATTTCCCCCATTATTGGAGATACAGAAGCAGAAGCTATTGCGAAGTATACAGAGCTTCAAAATTTAATAGATCCATTTGAAGGACTGAAATTTGTATCTGGTTATATGGGGAATGTAGATTTTTCAAAATACAGTTTAGATACTCCAGCTATTGAAGTGGAGTTTCCTAAGTCAAATAGTATTCAAAGTCAGGTAAATGAGTTCATGAAAATTATTAAGGAAGAAAATTTAAAGGTTGGAGAATTGTATGGGAGATTATTTGGTGCAGGAAAACGAGATGGCTTCGTTGGAACAGCTGAACAAGTAGCAGATGAAATGGAAAAATGGTTTATTGAAAAAGCGGCAGATGGTTTTATGATTCAATTCCCTTTATTGCCACGTGATTTAGAAGACTTCGTTGAAAAAGTAGTTCCTATTTTACAGCAAAGAGGAATATATCGGGTGGATTATGAGGGGGAAACATTAAGAGATCATCTGGGTTTAAGAAAACCGGTGAATCGCTTTGCTAGGGAAAAGGTGAAGCAATGACAAGATTTAGCGATGATTTATTCGTTCGAAATAAACGAGAAGCGGAACTTGTCGACTATGCCAAGCGGTTGGCGGCAGAAATAGATAAAACTGCCGCAAAGTATGATGAGCTTGGCGAATTTCCGTTTGAGCATTTTGATTTGCTTGAAAGAAAAGGGTTTTTTAAACTAACTGTTCCTAGAAAGTACGGTGGGGATGAAATCTCTTTATATGAGATGCTACTAATACAGGAACAGATGGGAAAAGCTGATGCATCTACAGCACTTTCAGTAGGTTGGCACTTGTTAACCTTTTTAAATGTCCGTGAAACATTATCCTGGCCAGAAGAAGCATTTGAAAGAATTTGTCATGCTGCAGTGGAAAACGGTTCTCTGATAAATATCCTTAGTACGGAGCGAGGAAAAGGAAACTTATCAAGAGGTGGAAAACCAGGTACAATTGCTCGCAAAACTAAAGGTGGTTATATTATAACGGGGGAAAAGGCATTTGCTTCATTGGCTCCAATCTTAAACCATTTTTCTATTACAGCTTATATTGCAGAAGAGGATGTAACTGCAGAGTTTTTAATAACCAAAAATGAGCAAGTAGAAGTAATTAATACATGGAATGCATTAGGCATGCGAGCGACAGGAAGTCATGATATTATTTTACACAATGTATTCGTCCCTGAGTCAGACCTATTAGCTAAACTGGATGCATCTAAACCTAATCGATTTCTAGCAGATGGACGGGTATATTCACTAGAAATTCCTGCCGTGTATTTAGGTATAGCTGGAGCGCCAAGGGATTATGCAGTAGATTTCGCCAAAAATACGTATTCACATAGTTTGCAAGACTATATTTCTGAAGCAGCGCATATTCGACAAAAGCTTGGAGAAATAGAGTTATTATACCAAACAGCCCGTCATCTATTGTATTCGATAGCCAGTAGATTTGAACAAGATTCATCATTAAAAAATGAGCTCGCAAATGATGTGAATATGGCCAAACACGTAATTTGCAACAATGCCGTGGAAATAGTTGCAAAAGCGATGCGGATTGTTGGCGGGAGGAGTATTGCAAAAGGTAATAAGTTAGAAAGACTGTTCAGAGATGTACAATGTGCAGCTTTTAATCCTCCGCCAGATGATTTAATTATAGAGCAATTAGCAGCTTCTTTATTGTCAAAGAATGTCAAAGAAGAAATAAATGTATAGTTTTATTTAGTAAGTTTGAGCAGGTTTTTCATTATAAAGAAGCTGCTCAAACTTTTCTTTATTGAAAAGCAATAATAACAGCTAACAGATTGAATTATAAAGTATACTTTCGTATACTATAATAAAAGGAAGTGGATAACATGATACATACAAGCTGGACTACAAAGCCAACGATCAAAACCGTGACATGTGTTTCGACTGATGCAAAAAAATTCTTAGTAAGCAATGTACTAACTGTCGGAAAAACATATGAAGTGAAAAATGAAACAGATGAGTTTCTATTTGTTGTCGACAATACTGGAAAAGTCGGCGGCTTTTACAAAGAATATTTTCAATAAAGTGAAACTTCAATCAGTGTGAGAACTTATACACTGATTGTTAGTTGAACCATGCGGGAAAAAATCCGATGAACATTCATCGGATTTTTTTCATAAGGAGACCACCAAACTATGACAGAGTTAATAATTACCGAACAACAAATTCGTTTAAATAGAATACATAGTCAAGAAGATAGTCAGCTGATAGGGAAAGGCGGATATTTATCGCCGAATAATAATTTATTCAATGACGTACTCATTGCTATTTCATTGAAAAAGCCTGTCCTATTAAAGGGACCTACAGGAGCTGGAAAAACAAAACTCGCCGAAACAGTATCTCACTATTTCCATCAACCAGTCCAGAGCATTAATTGCTCGGTTGACTTAGATGCTGAGGCACTACTAGGATTTAAAACAATTGTATTAAAAGAGGGAACAAATGCTATTGAGTTTGTGGAAGGTCCTGTCATTGAAGCGATGAAGAAGGGACATATTTTATATATAGATGAGATTAATATGGCAAAAGCGGAGACACTACCAATTTTACATAGCGTATTGGATTATAGAAGAATGCTTACAAATCCTTTCACTGGAGAAGTGATTCAAGCACATCCAGACTTTTCAGTCATTGCTGCCATTAATGAAGGGTATATAGGGACAACGCCGATGAATGAAGCGTTAAAAAACCGTTTTGTATCTTTTTCTGTTCCATATATTTCAGGAGAATTACTTTCGAATCTTTGGAACGAAACTTTTCCAACAGCTCCTAAGCAGTTAATAACTGTTATGTTAAATTTAGCAGAGGATTTAATGGAACAAGTAAAACAAGGACTACTTTCAGAAGAAGCCGCCTCTATTCGTAGTTTGCTTGATGCAACGGAACTTGCCCAGTATATGGAACCGATGAGGGCGATTACCTATGCAATAGCAGAGAAATTAGAGGATGAGCAAGAGAAGGATCTTGTATTGGAATTAGCTTCTTCCTGGATAAAGTGAGGGATATAAATGACTTCTGTAAATCGTTTTATCCAATTTAATAATGAAACGATCGATGCTCGAAAATTAATGCACTATGAAAATATGGCAAAAGCATTATCTAAAAACACGAATATCCTTGTCAATGAACGAAAGCTTATTGAATTTCAACCTGCTGATCAAACAATTTCGCTCAGCGTATTTTGGAGGCACCGCGAAGATACAATTATGCATGTAGGTAGATTATCCGATATTTATTTGTTAGCAGAAGGGTTTTGGAAGCATTTCAACGTTCAAGCATGGATGGAATTTTTGAAGGAAAAGCCGAATCATTTTACTAAACTGTTAGACCAACTATTATTTTGCTTAGAAGAGTTTCGGTTAATGGAGATGATTCAGAAAGAAAGAGTAGGTACGGTTAAGATCTTCCGTTCCAGAATACAAACCTATTTAGCATTTCATAAACAACAATTACTCGTAAATAGTCAGAAGGGATTTTTCGCTGATGCATTTATTAGCTATGTTTATATTGGTTTGCATGAAGGGACTATGCACGTTAAAGGTCCAGAAAATTTTCAGTTAGCAAATAGTATTATTCAGAAAGCTTATGAAAGCGTGCATACACAGGACTCTATTGATCTCGTCTATCAGTTGTATTATTTGGTGCAAGAGTATATAAAAGAAGATTCTCTACACGAATATTATGCGATTCTTTCTGCATCCAACCTATCTAGCGTGGATTTTCATTATCATCAAGGCACGAAAGACACTACCGTTGGAGAAGAAAGTAGTAAAGAAACGATAGAAGAAATTTTTCGATCCTGGCATCGTGAAAATGAACAAGAAGATGGAGTACATCTGCAATATGAACTCGAGCATGGTAGAGACGGGAAAGCGGATCAAAATATCGCTGCACAAGAAGGGCGTGAGGGTCATGAAATTACGCAAATTGGACAAGGTAGGTCATCTGGCGATAGCAGAGAACATGTAGATACGGAATATAAAGAAGAAAAATCCAGTGACAAGAAAAAAGCAGGAAAATCCTTTGGAAAAGAACATCTTCACGTTGAATATGAAGAAAAACGAATAGAAGGGACAGCTACTGGCGAAAACAAAGTGTTACTTCAAGCATATCGGCAAGAGCAAGCTCCTTTTGTAAGAGCCTTCGTGCAGGAAATGAAGAAACGAATGGAACAAAAAAAGGTAGACAAACGGTTAAATCTGTCTAAAGGAAGGTTGTCGTCCAACCTAACGCCACTTTGGACAGAAGAACGACCAAAACCCTTTTATAAAAAGAATGCGCCAAGTACGCATTTAAACGCAGTTTTTGGCCTGCTAGTTGACGGATCTGCATCCATGCAAGATAAACTGGATGAAACAAAAAAAGCAGTTCTCCTGTTTCATGATGTACTTAGACAGTTAAAAATTTCGCATGAAATTGTACTGCATTACGAAGACGCATTTGAAGCTTCGGAAACAACGCAGCCAAATACATTTGAATGGATTCATAAGCTCGAAGACGGTGGAAAAGATAGCGGTACGAGCATTTTGTCTATGGAAGCTCATGAAGACAATCGGGATGGTTTTGCAATTAGATGGATGGGAAAAAGATTAGAGAGTCGGGTAGAAGCACATAAATTTTTGCTCGTCTTTTCAGACGGTGAACCCTCTGCATTTGGTTATGCGCAAAATGGGATTATGGATACTGCAGAGGCTGTAGTAGAGCTTGAGCGTAAACATATATCGGTTCTTCATTTGTTCTTGAATGATAGGGAAGCAACAGAAGAGCAATTAGATTTGTACCGACTAATATTTGGAAAGAAAACAGCTGCTGCAGCATCGTTAGAAAAGTTTTCGGATGAGACTTTAAGGTTACTTCGTAAAATGCTTCATCATGTTGTAAAAAGCACTTAAAAAACCGTCCTTCGTTAAGAAGGACGGTTTTTGGATTGGTCAGCAATTAATAGAAGACGTTGTTTTAATTCCTCTTCCATGCGCCCGATTTCAATTTCAGCCGCTTTTCGTTTAACTCGACCATCTGCTTGTATACGCATTGTTTCTTCGATTGTTTGCAGTAGGTTTTCTTGCGTTTTCTTTAATGTCTCTATTTCCACGATACCACGTTCATTTTCTTTAGCTGTTTCAATGCTATTCACTTTTAGCATTTCTGAATTTTTCAGAAGTAAATCATTGGTTGTTTTTGTTACTTGTTTTTGAGCTTCCACTGCTTTTTGCTGACGATTTAATGTTAATGCAATCGCAATTTGGTTTTTCCAAAGTGGGATAGAAGTCATGATGGAAGATTGAATTTTTTCTGCTAATGTTTGATTGGTTTGTTGAATCATACGTATTTGCGGTGCGCTTTGAATCGTAATTTGGCGAGATAATTGTAAATCGTACATGCGTTTTTCTAAACGGTCGACAAATTGCGCCATATCATTGACTTCTTGATAAGCCATTTGGTCATTCGATTCTTCCGCCTTGCGTCGCAACTCAGGAATTGTGACATTCAGAATTTCTTCTTTCTTTATTTCCGCAGCAGCAATATATACATTTAGTGCTTGGAAATAGGTTTTGTTTTGATCGTACAATTTATCTAACATATGCACGTCTTCTACAAGTCCACGTTTTGAATGTTCTAGTTGAATGCCGATCCGATCAATTTGAGTGCTTAGTTTTTGGTATTTGGTCATCATTTCTTGAACAGAACGGTTTACTCGGTTAAATAATCGTTTGATCCCTGATTTTTTTTGTGTTGTTAATTCTTCCGGATTGATATCTGAAAGCTTGTTCATCAGGTCACCTAAAATATCACCAATAGGACCGATATCTTTTTTCTGTACATGATCTAACATTTGATGAGAGAATCGAGAAAGTTCAGTTTGTGCGTTCGCACCATATGTTAGAATTGCTTCGTAATTACCAGCAGGTATTTGGTTTGCCAATTGCTTTGCTTTTTGTTGCTCCGCTTCAGACAGCCGATCAATTAGTTTTGTAGGTGCTGCTGACTCATCCGCTGTAGTTACGGCTTGTGGTTTCGCCGTGTTTATTTCAAATGGGCTGGCTAATAATTCATCCATTAATAAATCATCACTAGTATTTGCTCGTTGTTCGCTCATTTTCTGATTCTCCTTCTAAATATAAAGGTTGTTCCTTTTTACGTACGGATAGTTTAGCGAAATCTAGTTCCATTTTTAGGTGTTCAATATCGGAAGCTAGTACATCTTTTAGATCGTCCTCCATAATGGAATTCATCGATTCCAATGTTTCACGAGTATCCGCTAAAGCAATTTTTAAATCATGGTTTTTCATCGGCTGTGACACTAAAAGTGTATATTTTGAAGTGAGCTCTACAGCTGAATCTAAGTGTGCATAGAAAAACTTTTCTACTTGGTAAAACTTACGTGGATTTTCTTTTACTAAGGCAATAATTCTTTTTGCTAATCTATTCATATCAAATAATTGTTTAAATGAGCTAAAGGAACGTACTTTTAAATAATGGCTATTTAGCGTACGGATTTTTGCTTTTGCTTCTTTGAGTTGTTGTTGTATATGGAAATACTCAGAATGAGTAAGCTGATGTTTCTTCATAATTCTTCGATGTTGTAGCTTTTTAATAGTAAAATTCGATACGAAGTACACTCCGAGCGCAAGAGCGGAGCTGATAAAGTATCCAATATCGAAAGTAAAAAAGAATAAAAACCAAGATATGAACATAATGGGTATATTGATAAAATGACGAATGACAGTATTCATTACTTCAGTCATTATAGGCTACCTCCTTTTGTCTACAATATAATATACGAATGAAAGAGAAGAAGGTTTCATTTTCCTATAGTTTTAGACGATATCAGATTCCATTTTTGTATACCCTTTAAGATGATCAAATAGTTCAATTTCAAAAGCATTATCTTTAGACAAAGGGGATACGCCTTTTTGAATATACTCTATAAATTCATCTAAACGATTTAAATCGCCTTCTATATCGATGATGATATCTTTTTGTTCATTTTGCATACAATAACCTTTTAAACTAAGTGATTGTGCTTTTTGTTTTACTAGAAATCGAAAGCCAACTCCATCTACATCGCCATGCATAAGAATATGCGCTCGCTTTTTCAACTCATCTTCTCCTTTAACATTTCATAAAATGTATTAACTATAACTTAACTGATATTGCGCTTATTTTCAATTCTTTGACTTAATAAGTCATTTGAGTAGACTTTTTTTGTCGAACCAGTACAATATGAGTTAACAATAAATGTTAGAGGCGATATGTATGTTTGAAGTTATTTATATGAAAGCAGATTACGAACCTTGGTGGGCATTTGAAGGTTGGGAAGAGCATATTGTAAAAAAAATGACCTTCGATCAAGAGGAAGAAGCACTGCAATATTTAAATAAGATGTTGGATGAATTTCGAGCGAAGTTTCCAAAAGAGCAAGTAAAAGGAGATAAGTATTGGGCATTTTGGTCAATAAAAGAGCAATGTTACTGTGAATCCTGTGAAGATGATTTGCAAATCTTTCATGGAGTCATTTGGAATAGTATGAAGTAAACGATTTAGAATTATAAAAAAACTTGTTGACTATATTTATCCAACTGTTATACTTTAGTTAACAATTTAAAGTGAGAAACAGTATTTGTAATTCACATATCCTATGTAGTGATCGATGTGATGTCGGTACTTCATGGAATATGTGAATTTTTGTTTATCACATATTGATTAATATTTTTTGGAGGTAATAACATGAAACAAGGTACAGTAAAATGGTTTAACGCAGAAAAAGGATTTGGATTTATCGAAGTAGAAGGAGAAAACGATGTATTCGTACACTTCTCTGCTATTCAAGGTGAAGGATTTAAATCACTTGAAGAAGGACAAAAAGTAGAATTTGAAGTGGTAGAAGGTAACCGCGGACCACAAGCTGCAAATGTAACTAAACTATAAGAATAGTTAAAAAGAAGCTCTCCATTTTGGAGTAGCTTCTTTTTTTAGGTGTTCTTTCACTTATTATGGTGATTCAACCAATCTCAATCTATACTTTCGAGGACAGAAGTGACGATAAATTGTTCATCGCCTTCTTGCATGATAAATTCACGTTTTATTTCTCCAAAGTTTTTAGCGAAATATTTTCGTGTAATAGAGTAATCCTCATTTGTTTTTTCAATAACGATAACATCATCAAATGTTTGGAGATCAGTTTTCAGTTTCTCTGTAGTTGAAGTAATTTTCCAACCGTTAAAGGTTGCTCCAACTTTAATGGGAGAAGCGAAATATACTTCGATTTCTTGCATCGCTTGGAGTTCTGCAAGACTATGCGTCGTAGGTTCATATGCTTCGCCGTTTTCTGCTATAAGACTTATTTTATCATCTTGTACATGATAAATTCTTTGGACAACTGTGCCGCCATTATCCTCATAAGTAGTGACGTAATTTTCGAACGGATATAGAGTTGTCAAACTATAGGATGCATATTCATTTCCTTCTCCCTTATAATGAGCAACGGAATTATCAGGCATAAAAAAGTGAGATAAACTTAGTGAAGATTCAGAAGGGGAGACTGCTTCTTCTAAAGGTTTTTTTGTAGGTGTTTCCGTATTTGCAGGTTTTTGGTCTCCGCAAGCAACAAGAAAAAGAGTAGGTATAAGGAAAAATAAATGCTTGATCATTTTAGTTACCTCCTTGTATTGTTTATGATTAGACGGTTTAAGTGGTTATTTGTTTCATTTTGTCGTTTTTTTGGTATAGTGAAAATAAGAGAGGAGAGATAGGAATGAATACTGAGTTGAAAAATGAGTTACCTCCTTATGAGGAGCAGCAAGATTTTTATATGAAGTTGCGTTCAAAAATTACAGATTTTGCTCAATCTAAGACAGGGAAAACGTCTAAATTTGCACCGTATTTATTGTTTGCTCCAGACTTATTTCATTTGCTTATAAAATCGATGTTAGATAGTCGAATTGATGCAAAATATAAAGCACTTATTGGTAGTGGTATTTTATATTTTATTACACCGCTAGACGTCTTGCCTGAAGGATTAGTCGGACCTGGAGGTTTTATCGATGATATTATTGTGGCTACATATGTGGTAAATATGTTATTAAATAAATTTTCTGCAGATGTCATTGAAGAGCATTGGGTCGGCGATGAAAAATTATTAAATGCTTTAAAGAAAATCTCTGAAACCAGTGATACAGTAACAGGTAAACTACCATCGAAATCAATATTAGGAAAATTTATTAAGAAGTCTAAATAAAGTGAAACCTCAATCAGTTGGGTTTTCTTCATCCAGCACTGATTGTTAGTTGAACCAGTCGTGCTTTTACGGGCAGTTGATCTCCCACTTATCTTTTCGTTTAGGAAAGAGGCTTCATTTTGCAGAGAAGAACAGAAATAGTCTATTTGACACTAACATTCTAACCGTAATTTTTAACAAGCTCAAATAGCAAAACAGGGTATTCTGCCTCGACATAATCGAAGTAGAATACCCTATTTATATGTTTATGAAAGTTTTTGTGCTTCTTTCCATTCTAGGAATTCATCATATGTTAATTGTTTATCTAAAATAGATCCGTCCTCACGGATTTCAATGACACGGTTTGCGATCGTTTGAATGAACTGATGGTCATGTGATGTGAAAATCATAGCGCCTTTAAAAGCGATCAAGCCATTATTTAAAGCTTGGATAGACTCTAAGTCTAAATGGTTGGTTGGCTCATCAAGTAAAAGTACATTTGACTCAGAAAGCATCATTTTAGAAAGCATACAGCGAACTTTTTCTCCTCCAGATAGAACAGAAGGTTTTTTCTTCACTTCTTCTCCAGAGAATAACATACGTCCTAAGAATCCACGTAAGAATGTCTCACTTTCATCATCAGGAGAGTATTGACGTAACCAGTCTACTAGAGAAGTTTCGCTTCCTTCAAAATACTTTGCATTATCTAGTGGGAAGTAAGCACGACTCGTTGTAACGCCCCAACGAATGGAGCCTTCTTGTGGTTCTTCTTCCTCTGCTAGAACGCGAAGCAATGCTGATTTTGCTAACTCACCTCCAAGAAGAATAATTTTATCTTCTTTGTTTAAAGTGAAGTTCATTTTAGAGAATAGTTTTTCTCCTTCAAATGTGTAGCTTAAATCTTGAACTTGTAAAACATCATTACCGATTTCACGTTTCATGGAGAAATTCACGTAAGGATATTTACGTGAAGATGGTTTAATATCATCTAATTCAATTTTGTCTAACATTTTCTTACGAGAAGTTGCTTGTTTAGATTTAGAGGCATTTGCACTAAATCGAGCGATAAAGGCTTGAAGCTCTTTAATTTTCTCTTCTTTTTTACTGTTTTGATCAGATGCCAGCTTCAATGCAAGTTGACTCGATTCATACCAGAAGTCATAGTTCCCAACATATACTTGGATTTTACTAAAGTCTAAGTCCGCAATATGTGTACATACTTTGTTTAAGAAGTGACGGTCATGAGATACGACAATAACTGTATTTTCAAAGTTGATCAAGAAATCTTCTAACCATTGGATCGCTTTAATGTCTAAATGGTTCGTAGGCTCATCTAGTAAAAGAACATCTGGTTTACCGAAAAGAGCTTGTGATAGTAACACTTTTACTTTTTCAGAACCTGTTAACTCAGACATTTTCTTTTGATGCATACTATCAGGAATACCAAGACCTTGTAATAGGATTGCAGCTTCTGATTCTGCTTCCCAACCATTTAAGTCTGCAAATTCACCTTCTAGTTCTGCTGCACGCATGCCATCCTCATCAGAGAAATCTTCTTTCATATAGATAGCATTTTTTTCATTCATTACTTCGTATAAACGTTTATGTCCCATAATAACGGTTTCTAAAACTGTATACTCTTCGTATTCGAAGTGATTCTGTTTTAGAATAGCTAAACGTTCATTTGGATTCATGATGACGTTGCCTTCCTGGGCTTCAATCTCTCCAGATAGAATTTTGATAAATGTAGATTTACCTGCTCCGTTTGCACCGATTAAACCGTAACAGTTACCCGGTGTAAACTTTATATTTACGTCTTCAAATAGTTTACGATCACCAAAACGAAGACTTACATTACTTACTGCAATCATGCTAGTACCTCCTAAAGTTCACAATGCTCTTATTATACCACGAATTAAGGCTAACTTGGTATTTTAAATAATTGTTTTATAATGCTTATTTCCAATGTTTGTCGATAAATTCGTCTCGGCCCGATTGCGCTCTGTCTTCTTTGTAGTGATCGGGACTTTTTTTATAAAAATCTTGGTGGTAATCTTCTGCTTCAAAAAATGTTTTTGCATCTCTGATTTCTGTAACAATTGGTTTAGAAAATTTTCCGCTTGCAGCTAATTGCTCTTTTGCTTGTTCTGCAAGCTTGCGTTGTTCTTCTGTATGTACAAATATTGCCGACTTATAACTTTCTCCACGATCTTGGAACTGTCCGCCTGCGTCAGTTGGATCAATTTGTTGCCAAAAGATTTGAAGTAGCTCATTGTACGGAAAAATGGAAGGGTCATATTGAATTTCAACCACTTCTAAATGCCCGGATGTTCCTTTTTTTACGTCCTCATATGTCGGGTTTTCTATATGACCTCCCATATAACCGGAAGTTACTTTATGTATGCCATCCCACGAATCGAACGGTTTTACCATGCACCAAAAACAGCCGCCTGCAAAAGTTGCTTTTTCCATCATTGTCATTCCTCCCATAATAGCATCATGTATTTTACCATGAGATACTAAAATGTACAAAATTCCGAAACTTAAACGGGGAAAATACGTTATTATAAGAATATAAAGGAGCGATATTATCATGGAAGAAGAACGACAATTACGAACAGGACGTAAGCGAAAAAGAAGACTCCGAGTAGGACGAGTCTTTACGTTATTTCTTGTGTTAGTAATACTGATAAGTGGAATATATGCGGTTACGCAGTATTCCAGTGGATACAAATTAGCGAACAAAGAAGTGGATTTAACGATCGATTTTGAAGGGGACAAGCTACAAGCTGGGGAACGGGAAAATATATTAGTACTTGGGGTAGACTCAAGGGGACAACAACAGGCGCGCTCGGATACGATGATGCTTGTTTCTTGGGATAAACAAGATAACGATGTGAAGATTATTTCGTTTATGCGAGATATTTATGCAGATATCCCAGGCTATCAATCGTATAAATTAAATACAGCGTATTATCTCGACGGGGTTCAGTTATTAAAAGACACGATTCAACAAATGTTTGATCTACCAATTCATCATTATGCGTTAATCGATTTTAGTAGCTTTGAATCACTTGTAGATATACTTGCACCGAATGGAATTCCAGTAAATGTGGAAAAGGACATGTCAGAGAAAATCGGAGTTTCCCTTACACAAGGGCAGCAAAATTTATCGGGTAAAGAGCTGCTTGGTTATGCAAGGTTTCGTGCAGATGAAAATGGCGATTTTGGGCGAGTTGAAAGACAACAAAAAGTGATGGAAGCATTAAAGGATGAAATACTGTCCATCGGAAACCTATCTAATACACCGAAATTTTTAGGTGCGGCTGAAGGGTATATCGAAACAGATTATTCTAGAACCGATAAAGGAAAACGGATAATAGATGCGCTCATTAGTGGAAAGCTTGAAATAGAAAAACTAACGATACCAGTAGAAGGAACATATACGTTTTCTAGCTATAGGCATGCTGGATCTGTTCTTGAAATAAACACAGAAAAAAATAAACAAGCGATCGATAACTTTTTGGAAAAATAATAATGCTTAAACATTTGCCAATCTTTTCATTCGTCCGTAAAATATATTATATAGGAAAGGGTGTTTGATAAAAGTGGAGCCTGAAAAACCTTCTTTTTTTTCCACAAGGTACATAAAATTTTTAGGAGGACGTAATACGTTCTTTACATTTATCCTAATATTATTAATCGGACTGATTATTATGGTATACGGGGAAGTATCATTTATCTTTAGTCCATTAACTATATTCCTAGGAAATGTAGTTTTACCAGTAATTCTAGCTGTTATTGCATATTATTTATTGAGGCCAATTTTGAGACTGATTGAGAAGATAAAAATACCTCGAGTGTGGGGTATATTAATCATTTTCCTAGCATTGATTGGATTAATAACGTTACTCGTATTTTTAGTAGTTCCGTTTTTAAAGTCACAGTCTACTAGGTTGGTCGAGGAATTGCCGGTTTACTTGATTCAACTACTGAACTCTTTAGACAGTTTTTTAAGAACTTCTTTTGTTGCGGACTATTACTTAGAAATTGAAAAAGAAGCAATGCAAGTGTTAAAGAACGTACCTGCAGAAGTGGGAGAGTTGTTTCAAAATGCAATTTCTAGTATCGCAACGGGAATCACATCTGTATTAGGAGCGGTAACAAGCTTCGTTTTATCGATTATTTTGGTTCCATTTATTCTGTTTTATTTATTAAAAGATGGAGAAGAACTACCCAAATTTGTAATAAGAGTTTTTCCACCTCGTATGCGTGAGGATTTTCACTCTGTTTTCAGAAGTATTGATAACCAGATCAGTGCCTATATACAAGGCCAAATTCTAGTGTCCATCTGTATTGGATTTATGATATTTATTGGCTTCACAATTATTGGCATGGAATATGCATTGCTTCTTGGCGTGATTGCAATGGTTACGAGCGTAGTACCTTATTTAGGTCCAGTTATTGCAATTACTCCCGCTGTTATTATTGCACTTGTCTCTTCAGATCCGCTTATGTTAGTGAAGCTTGCTATCGTGTGGACGGTTGTTCAGTTAGTGGAAGGAAAATTCATCTCTCCACAAATTATGGGTAAATCCCTTCATGTGCATCCAATCACAATTATTTTTGTATTAATTACTTCTGGAGCGTTATTTGGAGTTCCAGGTGTTATTCTTGGGATTCCAGGGTATGCAATATTAAAAGTGATTGTTGCTCATTTTTATACTTTATTCAAAAAACGATATAATAGATATGAACCGAATTTAGAAAATCAATATGAGCATACAAATAACAAGGTGGATTGAGAGTAATGGCAAAGAAGTTTGAATCATCTATAAAAGTACAATCGATTAAAATAGATACGGTTGTAGACCATCCATATATTGAACACGGTATCAATCTTTCTGGTACTATTTATATTGATGGTGTTCATGATGATGAATCGATAGAAAATATTAAACTGGAGGTTTTTAAAGTAAGAAATGAGCTTGTTTCTGAAATCATCTCCAAACATTCAATTGAATTAGTTGGGTCGGTTGCTTCCAAGGATATGCAAATGATTCCGTTTGAAATCATGCCGGATGAAAGATGGATACCAGATGGAGAAGAAGAAGTATCCAAATTAATTTTACGAACGACTGTTTTATTTGAAAATGGCAAAGAATTCAGTGATGAAGATGAAATTTACTTTGACATAGAAGAATAAGAAAATGTAGAAACTCCAGTGATTTTACTGGGGTTTTTCTTGTATTTTGGGAATTATATAATTATGATGCGTGCGGAACGCTTTTATTTTCGGTTGAGACGATAGTATTTTTCTGTATAAAGCTGTTAAATTAGTGCAATCTAATGAAAAAGTAGGAGGAAAATAAATGAACAAAAGAATTTCAACCGTTTTACTTGTTTCATTGATTATGCTATCAGCATGTGGTTCCAACCGCGATTCAAACGAACCTGCAAATCCCGAAACACAGATGGACAGTCAAGAGCAAAATCTGCCAAACACTGGAAATGAAGAAGTTAATGAGGAAAATGATCTTGGTATCCCAGACACTGGTGATGATATGAACGACCCGACTTTTGAAAAACCCAAAAAATAATCCATTGAATTATTTGAATAATGATGATAATATAAATTTAACTATATGGAACGGAGGTGAAGGAAGAATGAAAAACGCTGTGAACGCACATAGATTTATATTGGAATTTTTATCCACATCTTGTGCGATTACTCATGAAATTGCTGACAACGGGATAAGTCTGCCCATTTTTAGCAAATTGAATGAATTTCACAGCTGATAAAGTCATTCTTTCTGAACCATTTAAGTTTGGAAAAGACTGCTTTTTAGCAGTCTTTTTTTCATGGAAAAAAGATGCTTCCAGCTGGATTTAATCTAATGGAAAAGGAAGCGAATAACATGATATGTACAATACAAGAAATAAGCAAAATGCTTGGAGGAAATATAATTTTTGAAAACCTGTCTCTTTCTATAAAGACTGGAGATAGACTTGGAATAGTTGGACGAAACGGTGCCGGAAAGACAACCTTATTCAAGTTAATTGCCCGAATTGAAGCTGCGGACAAAGGAAGTATTCATTATAAAAAAGGAACGCAGATTGGTTATTTGGCCCAAATCCCTACATTTTCTGATGAAATTACGGGTTATGATGTGTTGAATAGTGCGTTTCAGTCTTTAAACGTAATGCAAGAGAAGATGAAAGAGCTTGAGGTTAAGTTGTCTACTTCAAATCCCGAAGATATGGAAAAATTACTGCAAACATACGGAGATGTGCAAGAAGAGTTTACAAACAATGGTGGATATTTAATGGAATCAGAGCTTGAAAAAGTGATTCAAGGGCTACAGTTATCCAACTTTGTTTCACAACCTTTTTCAAATTTAAGCGGCGGAGAGCAAACAAAAATTATGCTAGGCAAGCTTTTGTTAACCAAACCGGATCTGTTGTTACTAGATGAGCCTACCAATCATTTAGATTTATTTGCAGTAGAGTGGCTAGAGGAATATTTAGTGAATTATGCTGGAACTGTTGTGATTGTTTCGCATGATCGATATTTTTTAGATCAGGTTGTAACAAAAGTGGCTGATCTAGAAGATGGCGAACTAACGCTCTATCATGGAAACTACTCTTTCTTTAGTATCGAAAAAGAAGAACGACTCACGCGTGAGTTTCAAGCATATGAAGAACAACAAAAAAAGATAAAGAAAATGAGAGAGGCTATTAAACGATTAAGACAATGGGCAAATGAAGCGATTCCTCCAAATCCGGGTTTACATCGTCAAGCTCGAAATATGGAAAGAGCTTTAGAGCGGATGGAAAAGGTTAGAAAACCGCTCATCGATCCAAAAAAGATAGATTTGACTTTTGAAGCTGCCCCTCGGAGCGGAAAAGAAGTGGTTGTCATGGAAGAAGTGTGCAAATCATTTGATGAAAAAAAGTTACTTCATCTTGCTAACCTCCATGTGTACTGGAAAGACAGATTAGCAATTGTTGGACGTAACGGCACTGGAAAATCGACCATATTAAATTTACTACGCGGAGAAATACCCATAGATAAAGGGGTTGCGCGTCTTGGTAGTAACGTTCGAGTAGGCTATTTGTCGCAGCATTTCCATATAACAGATCCTAAAGCACGTCTCATTGATGTTTTTCGGAGTGAAGTAAATGTATTTGAAGGAGATGCACGCCATATACTTGCGAAGTTTATGTTTTATGGGCCGGATGTATTTAAACGAATAGGTGATCTAAGTGGCGGAGAACGAATGCGTTTACGTCTTGCACAGTTAATGCATCAGGACATCAATATGTTAATGCTAGACGAACCGACGAATCACCTAGATATTGACTCTAGAGAAGTATTAGAAGATGCACTAGAAGACTTCCAAGGGACGATACTTGCTGTTTCACACGATCGATACTTTTTAAATAAGCTATTTCCTAGAACTGCATGGTTAGACCAAGGACAATTATCCACTTTTGAAGGCCCATATGAATGGGCACGTTCTAAATGGGAGGAATTACAAGCAAAACAACCTAAATTAGACCAAGTGGAATTAAAAGAAGCATCCAAGCCTAAACAAACAGTGATAAAAAAAGAGCATCCCATTGAAGAGACAATTGCTGCCTTAGAAGTGGAAATCAATTCAATTACAATGCAAATAGAGATGGAAAATGACTGGGACCGTTATGAGCAATTATTGGCCACTAGAAAGGACCAGACTCAGCTTTTAGAGGAATTAATGGAGCAATGGATGAAATTAGAAGAATAATTGGTATTGTAATTATTAAGTAACTTGAACAATAATTTGCGGGGATGAATTTCTATCCCCGCATTTTAAAATAGAATGGGAAATATATATGAAAAGCTGGAAAGAAGTTAAAGATGGTTTAATTAATATAAGGTAATCTCTGTCAATTACTTGAGGTATAATCAAATAAATCTAAAAATTCTATTCCGTTCTACAAAAATATTATTCTTTAGTAGGTATAAAGTCTATTGTTAGTAGGATAGATAGATAGTATGTTTGATTTTACTACACTAATAGAAGAGAGAAGATGTTATATGAAAAAGTCAATAAAATGGAAAATAATCGGCACTGTAGCAGCGCTTATAGCTGTTGGGCTAATAATTTTAAATCTGATGAGTACATATACTGTCAATAAAAAGACAGAAGAGAGCTTAATAGAACAAAGTCAGGTGTTAGTATCCGAAATGTCATTATCTATTTCCAATTATTTAAGTGCATATGAAAAAGGACTTATGCAATTATCCTCCACACGGGAGGCTCTCGACTATAGGGATGAAAGATCCACTCCTGATCAAGCTACAGCTTCTCAATTAAAAACAGAATTAGACGCTAAATTTAAAGAGTTTTCCTCGTTATTTGATGCAACTTCGTCTGTATATTACGCATTGCCCAACAAGCAATTGGAGATTTTTCCTAAAGTAGATCTTGGGTCTGATTTCGATCCTACAGTAAGGGATTGGTACAAATCAGCATTGACGGAAACTAACCGTGTACATTGGTCAAAACCATATGTCGATTCGGCAACTGGCGAGTATGCAATAACTGGTTCAAAAGCTGTCCTTGCAAATGGCAAAGTAATCGGCGTTGTTGGGATGGATATTCTATTGGCGCAACTTACAGACACGGTATCATCAAATGAATTAAGCTTTAATGGATACCCAGTAATTGTAGAGAAGGACGGTACGGCAATTGTACATCCAACGATGTTTGGAGAAGACCTTACAAATTACGCATATGTAAGTGAAATGCTAACAAGTGGAAACGACAATGGAATTGTGCATGATAAAGCAGAAGGGGTATCTTATGTCACTGTTTATTCAACGATTCCAGGTCTCGATTGGAAGTTAGGGGTCGTATATGATGAAAATAATATACAAAAAACAGCTTCAGATATCCGTAATATCATTATTGTTATTTCCTTTATTCTGTTGTTTGTATTATGTATCGTCCTTTTCATCACGATTTCTCGTATCGTTAAACCAATCGATGAACTAAAAAAATTGATGGATTCAGTTGCAGCTGGAGATTTAACCGTACACGCTACTGTCAAATCGAAAGATGAAATAGGTCAATTAGCCGATAACTTCAATAAAATGACGGAAAGCATGCACAATATTATCGAAGTGGTAAAACATTCTGCGACAAATGTACAAGCTAACTCTGAGAGTTTAAGTGCGGTAGCAGAAGAAACAAACGCATCTGCAGAACAAGTTGCAATAGCGGTAACTGAAATAGCAGAAGGTGCCTCAAAATCTGCGGAAGATGCAGAAGAAGTAACAAATAACTCTGCACACCTAAGCGAACAAATAAACTTAATCAATGCAAAATCAATCGCTATGACCGACATTGCAACGAAAGCAAACGCGATGAACACTAACGGTCAAAGTCAAATGCGTGAATTGAAATCATCATTTCATAATTGGGAATCCAATTTGAAGTCAATGTCCGATGTTGTTGGTACTTTAGAAAGCAAAGTAAAAGCAATCGGAGGGGTCATGGAAACGATTATGGAAATTTCGGCGCAAACAAATTTACTTGCTTTAAATGCTAGTATCGAAGCAGCAAGAGCTGGCGAACATGGAAAAGGTTTTGCGGTAGTTGCAGAGGAAGTAAGAAAACTGGCAGAGCAATCTGCCAGAGCTACTGATGAAGTCAAAAAGACAATAACTGAGCTACAGCAAGAATCCGTTTTAGTTAGCAAGCAGATGAACGAAACAAGAGAAACATTCCAAGCTCAGGGCACGGTTGTAACAGATACACAAATTACTTTTGAAGAAATCTCAGCTTTAATGGCGAATATGCAGACTTCCATTGATGAAGTATCCGAGGAAATTGAACAGGTTTCCAAGTATAAAGAACAAGTAGTGGAAACGATTCAACTGATGGCAGCAACTTCTCAGCAAACGGCAGCTGCTTGTGAAGAAGTAAGTGCATCGTCTGATGAACAACTTCGCGCGATCCAATCTGTAGCAGAATCTTCAGAGACACTAACAGAACTAAGTGAGAAATTAACAGAGGCGGTAAATCGCTTTAAAGTCTAAAATCAATTAGTAAACCCTTTCGAATGGAGAATGCTCTATTCGGAAGGGTTTTGTGAAATCAAACTATATCTGATATTTTTCAGAAAGTATTAAAATTCTATGCAAACAAGCTTGTTCTTAAATTGAATGAAAAGCATGAATAAAGACCTTACTACTAGAATATCTTTTACTATAATCTTTTTATTAATTTCAAATGTTGCATAAATATTTGGCGCATGGTAGTATTTACTAGATTACATAAACCAACAAATTAATATTCTTATCAAGAGAAGCAGAGGGATATGGCCCTGTGAAGCTTCAGCAACCTCTGATATTGTCAGAAAGGTGCTAACTCCTACAAGATTTTTTGTCTTGAGAGATAAGAACTGAGAGCTATTTATAAAACCTCTTTTCTTATCCATAAGAAAAGAGGTTTTTTTATGTTACATAGAAAGGAAGAGGAAGACAATGCCGATTAATGTACCAAAACAGTTGCCAGCAACAGAATTACTTAAAAAAGAAAAAATATTTGTGATGGATGAGGAGCGTGCGGTAGCACAGGATATACGTCCATTAAATATTATTATATTAAATTTAATGCCCGAGAAAGAAAGAACAGAATTGCAGCTTTTAAGATTATTAGGGAACACACCATTGCAAGTGAATATTGAGTTTATGCATATGGCTACACATGAATCGAAAAATGTTAGTAAAACCCACTTAAATACGTTTTACACAACGTTTGAGGATATCAAGCATCGAAAATATGATGGGATGATTATAACAGGAGCTCCAATTGAGCATTTAGCATTTGAAGACGTAAATTACTGGGAAGAGATGGTCCAAATAATGGATTGGACCAAAACGAATGTGACCTCTGTATTAAATATTTGCTGGGGGGCACAAGCTGCTTTATACCATCACTATGGAATCGGAAAATATGAATTACCAAAGAAATGTTTTGGGGTGTTTGCTCATCGATTATCTGATTTAACAGTAGATTTAGTACGGGGATTTAATGATGTTTTTCACGCACCGGTATCTCGCTTTACATCTGTTTCTTATGAAGAAATAAAAAAACATCCAGAACTAAACTTACTTTCTATCTCTGATGAATCTGGTGTATTTCTTGTTATTTCGAATGATGCAAAACAAATTATGGTTACCGGTCATTTAGAATATGATGCGACTACTTTAGCGGATGAATATAACCGTGATCTATCTAAAGGAATTGATATGGATGTGCCTGCTAATTATTTCCCTAATGACGACCCGGCAAACGAGCCATTAAATACATGGCGTTCTCATACACATTTACTATTTTCGAACTGGTTGAATTATTACGTATACCAAGCAACACCTTTTGAATGGGAATAAAAAACACAGAGCGTTCGCTCTGTGTTTTGTTTATCTAAAAATACGATCAATTTCTGCTACCTCAGTAGGTGTTAGCTGCACTTCTAATGTTTTGATATTAGCTAAAACTTGCTCCGGTTTTTTAGCTCCAGGTATGATTACATCGATACCCTGTTGAGATAAATACCAGGCAAGCACAATATTTGAAACCTCGGCATCTTTATCATTAGCTATTTGGCGCAATTGTTCTACTTTTTCTAAGTTACGCACAAATGCTTCTCCTTGAAATAATGGATTTTTTGAACGGCCATCTTCAAATGTACTATTTTTATCGAACTTTCCTGTCAATAAACCAGAAGCTAGTGGGAAATAAGGTATAAAAGAAATAGTATACTCTCTTGTATATGGCAGAAATTCATTTTCTGCATCACGTTTTAATAGATTGTAACCCGATTGGAGAACATCAATATAGCCATCTTGGTTACCTTCTTTTAGTTGCTCCAAAGTAAAATTCGATACACCAATGGCACGTATTTTTCCTTCCTCTTTTAAACGGTGAAGTGCCCCAATAGCTTCTGCTTTTGGCGTGTTTTCATCTGGGTAGTGTATATAAAATAAATCAATATAATCTGTTTGCAGGCTACGCAAGCTATTTTCGACTGTTTCTCTCAAAAACTTAGGAGAGTTGTCTATTAGAACTTGGTCATTTTCCAATTTATGCCCGCCTTTTGAAGCTATAACAATGTCATGACGGTTCTTACTTTCTTTTAATACTTCTCCAATTAACTCTTCTGATCTTCCTTTACCATAGATGAAAGCTGTATCTAAAAAGTCGATTCCATTATTAATTGCTGTGCGAACAATCTCCTTTCCAGTCTCATCGTTTAAATTGGGAAAAAGATTATGCCCTCCTACTGCATTTGTACCAAGCCCTACTGGATTTACGAATAGACCCGTCTTACCAATCTCTACTTTAGCTACCATAATCGTCATAACAACTCCTTGTTAGAATATTCTCTATTATCTTACCAGTAATACGAACTAAAGTGATAGGAATTGCTACTATATAATTCTCTAAAGAGAAAGAATTGGTCAGGGAAGTCTCCTATTGCTTTTTTATACTATATTTTAACAAAGAAGCAAACATAACATTCAAAAGTTTCTAGATAGCTGATATTAGTAAAGTAGAAGGATAATATATCTTTAATGACGAATATTCATAAAGATAACAAGAAATTAGTATTGAAGGAAAAGGTATAAATCGAGAAGTAAAAGAATAACTATAAATGAGAATAAAAAATAGGAGCAAAAAGATTATGATAACAAACTTATATTTCGTGCGCCATGCACATTCCACTTACTCACCTGACGAGCTGAATAGACCGCTGTCAGAACGCGGCATAGAGGATGCAAAACTAACGACCAATCTCTTGAAAGAGTTGGATATCAATCTTGTCATTTCCAGTCCTTATAAAAGAGCCATTCAAACGGTGGAAGGAATAGCAGAATATATCGGGAAAGAAATAGAATTGATCGATGAGTTCCGTGAACGTTTGCTCTCCGAACATCCTATAGCCGATTTTGACAAAGCCATTGCTAAAGTATGGACAGATTTTGATTTTGCATTAGAAGGGGGAGAGTCTAATTATGTTGCTCGAAAGCGTGGAGTAGAGGCAACTCTCCAAGTTTTAGATAGGTTTAAAGGTCAAAATATTGTTATCGGAACACACGGCAACATACAAGTATTAATCATGAATTATTTTGATCAGCAATATGACGTTCATTTTTGGGAGCGGCTTGCAATGCCAGACATATATAAACTCACTTTTAATAAAAAAAGTCTTGTGCAAGTTAGTAGAATAAAAAAAGATGAGTTGAGTCTATCAAACACTGGCTTATAAGATAAAAATAAACAGTTTTAACCTTGAAAATTGCGCAAATGAAGTGAAATGAGCGGGGGGTACTTATTTATGAACGAAACTATGCAACAGCTGAAGCAAAAAATAAGAAATATAACGATTATTGCTTTTATTGGTTTTCTTTCTTTTAGTATTTTTTTTACGCCTACTGTTTTAGGTAAGGGTATAGAAAATATCCCAACACAATTTGACGCAAAGGTAGAAAAAAACTATGAAGCCAGCTTTCATTCAGGATGGAAAAAGTCTTCAGATGGCTTGCAGCAAGCGGCTATTGATGGAAGAGGAGAATTTGCAACAGAGGAAGGAGAAGCAGTCCTAGTTATAGAAAATATAAAAACAAAGGCAACAACTATTTATCAGTTAAAAGATAATGATTTAAGTCAATATACACCCAAATATATTGAATGGATTGATAAAAATCGTTTGTTTGTCATTATAGGTTACGCATACGGGTCAGTAACGACTGGTGGGAAACTATATGAACTAAATACAAAGGATAACAAGCTTACTCCGATTATTGAAAATTTAAAGGAAAACGAAGAAATAATATCTGTGAAAGTAAATAAAAATGGTACTTTCAATTATAAGAAACATGTCTATGACAGTGATAACTATGAGGAAAGCGAAAGCCATATCGAGGACAAAAGGCTTCCTCTTCCTAAATTGAAAAAATGAAAAGAGCTTGGTTCTAGCTGAACTGGAACCAAGCTCTTTTAAAGTAGTATAGATAAGTAAGAAAGAATATATTTTATCATTGCTATTAAGAAAGAAGAGGGAAAGATAACATGAAATTAGCATGCTTGCACGCGCATCATTCGAATATTGATTATATAGAAAGTGCTTTAGCACATTTTAATATAGAATTAATGCATTTTGTGGATCCTGGGCTTATGAATAAAGTGACACACGATCATAGCTTTTCCCAATTGAAGGCCAGGAAGAAAGTAAAAGAACAAATTGAATGGATAGCAAGTTGCAATGTCGATGTTATCCTTATTACTTGTACAAACTATATTGCGTTATTAAACGAAGAGGATCTTTCTTGCTCCATTCCTATTATTAAAATAGACGAACCTTATTTTGAAGCAATTTGTCAATTAGACAAACGTCAAGTAATCCTTTTTACTAATCCGGCTACAGTAGAGGGAACGATGAAACGACTGAAAGATTATGCGGAGACAAAGCAAAAAAGCTTAAATATAGAGGTTATGGTGATTGAAGGAACCTTTGAATTATTGATGCAGGGGTTAAATGAAGTGTACAACCAAATGATTTCTAGCTACATACGTAAAATTATAGATGATGGAAAAAAAGAAATCTCCGTTGCCCAACTATCAATGGTGAATGCCTCCAAACAGCTTGAACGCGAGATCTCGAAAACAATTATTAATCCATTGGATACATTGAGCTCGACCATAGTTAATCTATTACATAACACAAAAAAGTAATCCATTAGGTGAAATGCTAATGGATTATTTTTTTACAAAATTATCTATTAAAAAACGTGCTACTTTCCTGATCAATATCTACTATTACCCCTGTTTTTGCATTGACATCTACTTGATATACTCTGCCTTGAGCGGTCGAAATGAATACCTCATACACTAAAAGTCCGTTTTCCATATCTAAATCTACATGGATAACTTGCCCTGGGACTTGACGTCTTGCGACTTGCATTGCTTGTTCAATAGTAATACGCTGCATCTGCATAGGGTTAACCAATGATGATAATCCTCCTCTTCTAACATGTATCATTCTAGGGTATGTAAGAGATGGAACAACGGTTACCTTTGTAATAAAAATATTCCTAGTTCCAACTGGTAATTTATTTATTACTGGACAATGATTTTATGATGCAGATACATAGTATAATATTTAGTTTAACAATTGATACAAGAACCTCCCTTATTCCAGCTGTATCAGCAAGCTTCATTTAGGATTTTGATTAATCTGTCCAACTTAAAGAGCTAATTTACTTTTGTTACTCATATAGATCTGTACTTAAATATTTGAGACCGGAGTCATTTATCGTTAAAACAATATTTGCTCCCTTTTCCGGACCTTTCAATAACTCCAATGCTGCAGCAACATTCGCTCCTGAAGAGAAGCCAGTAAATATTCCCTCTTTTTTTGCTAGTTCCCTGGAAACTCTAGTAGCTTCATCATCTGAAATATGAATGTAATCTGTCACTAAGCTTTTATCTAATAGAGGAAGTTCCATTGAATATCCTCCTCCTTGTATTTTGTGATTCGGATTGGTTGGTTTTTTATTGGAATAATAGGGAGCAGTGTCTGGTTCCACTAAATAGCAACGAATGGTAGGATTATGTTTTTTCAATGCTTTTGCGCATCCAGTAAAAGTTCCACCAGAACCAGCAAAATCAAGGAAAACGTCTATTTCTCCGTTTGCTTGCTTCCACATTTCTTCACCGGTGAAATATTCGTGCGCATGGATATTGCCAATATGATTAAACTGATCCGCCCGAAAAGCATTTCTCTCTCTTGTAATTTGTTGTGCTACTTCTTCCACCCTTGCTAAATCTTCGCCAGACACTTGACCTACCGTTGATCCAGATGCTTGGTCAACTAAAACTACTTCTGCCCCAAGCGCGCTCATCATTCGTGCTCGTTCTAAAGAATTTCCTTTTGACATAACAGCAACAAATTTATAACCTTTCACACCACACACAATCGCAAGTCCTGTTCCTGTATTGCCACTAGTTAGCTCTACAACCGTTTGACCAGGTTCAAGTATCCCCGCTTTTTCTGCCTCTTCTATTATTTGTAATCCAATCCGATCTTTTTTGCTGAATCCCGGATTCAAATATTCTAGCTTTGCAAAAATATTCCCTTCTAAACCTTCTGTAATTCTTGATAAGTGAACCATAGGAGTGTTACCGATCACTTGATGGACACCTGAGAACATAAAATTGTTTATCATGGATAATTTTCCTCTTTTCTTGTATGATATTCTGTATAAAGTACGTTTGTACTTTATAACGACTATATTAATCTATAAAGTCTATTTGTGCAATATAACGCATTTTCGGAGGGTAAAAATGGATCGTATAAATCAAAATATCGGGAAAAATCTTAAGAGAGTTAGAAAAGAAAGAAATATAAGCTTAGATAAAACTTCGGAATTAACTGGAGTAAGTAAAACGATGTTAGGACAAATTGAAAGAGGAGAATCCAATCCAACGGTAACTACTCTTTGGAAAATAGCAAATGGATTACGATTATCATTCTCCACACTTATAAGCGAAGAGACTCCAACCGTATCTATCATAAAAAAGAATGAACTAAATCCGGTTATAGAAAGTAATGGTCAATACCAAGTTTATCCATTAGTTCCATTTAATGCAGAAAAACAATTTGAAGTCTATGCAATTACACTTGCATCAGTATGTGAACATCAATCAGAAGCGCATAATCCTGGTGTAAAAGAGTATATATTTGTGAATGAAGGAACGTTAGAGCTTGTAATTGACGGAGAGACTTACGTAGTGAATAGGGAGGATGCGATTTCCTTCCAAGCAGATAGAAATCATATTTATCGAAATAATGGTGATAGTGTAGTGAAATGCACAGTGATCATCCATTATCCTAGTTAAACGAAATTAGTGTAATCTTTTAACGTGATGAATTGGCAACCTGGCTAATGATCTAAATATAGTTTAATAAATTAAGAATATTTGGTAAAATTTAAGTGAGTGGAAACTATTTTCGGAGGTAGGATAATGAAAGCAATCATTTTTGATTTTGACGGCACTCTAGCTAATACTTTACCTATTTGTTATTATTCCTTTCAAAGTGTATTTAAGGAATTTGATGATAAAAATCTCTCACCAGAAGACATACGAGCGATGTTCGGGCCGTCAGAAACAGGTATTATCAGAGAGAACCTTGTTCATCCCAACAAAGAACAAGCCATTGAATTGTATTACGAAAAGTATTTAGAAAAACATTTACATCTAGTGGAGCCCAATAATGAGATGGACGAATTATTGAGATCTATTAAAGAAAATGGACATAAGCTTGGTATAGTCACTGGTAAAGCAAGAAGAAGTCTAGAAATCTCCTTAAAAGCACTACAAATGGAAGGTCTGTTTGATGTTATTATCACAGGTGATGACGTCATCAATCCTAAACCACATCCTGAAGGGATAATAAAAGCATTATCATTACTCGACCTAAACAAAGAGGATGCGATGTTCGTGGGAGATAGCGAAGCAGATATAGCAGCTGGGGTCTCCGCAGGTCTATTAACAATTGGAGTACAGTGGCTGGAAGATTATCAAACCGCTGACTTTATCACGCAACCCGATCGAATAATAAAAGAAATCAAACACTTTAACCACATACTTAACGAATTTACAATTCAAAGTCGTTTATAAAAAATATGTAAAGATACTAAAAACTGCACCATCATTTGTTAGTCTTTACTAACAACTGTGGTGCAGTTCATCTGCGAATGGGGATAGCACTTGAGATAAATTTTCGTGCTAGTGATCTAGTCAACTTAATAAATAGTAAATCTAAAATTTTTTCAGCACCTCGTTAGCATTCCAGAATAGTCTTGCATCTGTTCTTCTCCTATGAAGTCAAAAAAACCTGGGACTTCAAGATTGATATTATTCTTTATTATTTTAATCATACGTTCTTTTAGATCTTGTTCTAAGTCTTCTCTGTAATCATTGCTTGTTTGAAATAAAACACTTTGCATTTTGGGCTCTAGCTGTTTTAAAATAGCGAGAATGTCCGTTTCGTCCATTTATTCACCTCCTTTTCTTTTATCCATACTACTATTAACTACATTCTCAATGTTGTGGATGGCATTTTCAAGCGATTCTATTTTATTTTCAAAACGGTGTAACAAGTAAATAGATACCACAATTGGAAAGCCAAAGTTGCCGATTAAAGGTACAATGTTCCCCGCATCAATCATGAGTAATCCCCTTTCTAATTTTTTTTATAACATTTTTCCTTGTCTTAGAGACAGCTTGTTGGGTAATCCCTAAATATTGAGCAATCTCTTTATCTGTCATTTGCCTTACATAAACAAGTGACAGTATTTCTTTTTGTCTAGCTGTAAGAGTTTTAAAACAAGTAAATAATTTTTCGTTAGATATATGGTCCTCAATGTCTTTCGAAGAATCAATTGAATCGGAATATGATTTCTCGAAAAAAATTGGCGTTTCTAAATGATTTGTAAGGATTAATTGGTATCTATGTTTATATGTTCGTATCTTATGATCAAAATGTTTACTCTCATAGTGCAAAACTTTTATAAGATAGGATAGAATTCTGTAATTTTGATAATACTTCTTAAATTTTACATCAATTTTTTGTTTTATTTCTTCTGAGTTAGTAGTTTGAAACTCTTCAAATAACATTTTGTTGTAAGGACATTTTAAAAATTCTTGTACTATTTTCTTTTTTTCGGAACCCATTTTGTCACTCCTTCACAAATAAGAATCTTCGTTCTGATTTGGCGTGTGAAAAATAATGTGTTGTATCCCGGGTAAGATATATCTTGTCCTATAAAGGGGATTTCTCTTTATTTTTAACAACCTTTTTCTAAAAATATTTATAATTTAGTCAGGACTTTATGCTCTATGTGGTATAATAAAGAAGAAGTAATATTTAGTAAAAAGTAATTGTTCTTTCCTAAATACTACTAAAAAATACCCGTTTTTAGAACAAAAATAAGTTGGGAAATATCATTTATTACTTATATTTATTTTTATTGAAATTCTTCCGATTTCGTGAAAGAAGGAAATTTTAATAGTATATAATATTTTTTGGATGGCAGACATATCTATATATTAAACTTGTTCATCACCGCACTAAACCCTTTTCTATGCTTATTGTCGTAATAGGTCGAGCGATTGTTAAAGGTTTCTTACTTTTCATAAAGAACTAATACATGTACTAAGTGCAAAGGGGTGGGGAAAATGAGTAGTATAGGTTATACCATCAAGCAAGAGAGATTAAACCAACAAATCAAGCAGTCAGTATTGGCAAAAGGGATCTGTTCTACTTCCTATCTCAGTAAGATCGAGAATAATTCCACTGTTCCCAGCGAGGAAGTGATCACTTCCCTGCTGAAAAGGCTAAACCTGGAAATAGAAAAATTACCAAGCGAAGAGGAAAAGAAGTTCATTGAAGCTTTTTACGAGGAATATAAGAAAGCGATCATGCAGAGGGATAAGAAATGGATTAGAGAAATACTGGAGAAGTACTCTATTGGAAATAGTTACTTTTTGCAACTAGAAAATTTCTATACTTACAACCTGTATATGTTTCGATTAATGTTGATATTGAACGAAAAGACAGAGGTTTTACAATCCGTATTTGATGTAATCATAAAATCAGAAAATGATTTTGATGAGAAACAAAGATTTTTAGGAAATTTAAATGTAGGTCTGTATTATTACTTAAATGGCGACTATTATAAAGCGTTAAACAGGTTAGAGAGCTCCGTGAAGTTTGTAAATAATGTATCCAATGAAGAATGGGAAATAGCAGATTTTCACAATGTACTCAGCTTGATTTATTTTAAATGCAATCAATTTTTTAACACCATTAATCACGCTTCAAAATCATTAGGCTACTATAAAGACAATCTTCTATTCGAAAGAGCTATTGATAGTTATATCGTTATGGGGGTTGCTCATAAAAAAATGAGAAGATACGAGGAAGCAGAGAAAAATTATAATCTAGCCAAAAAGCTGGTGATAGACTATAAAGTTGTACATTATGAAGGGATGATTTATCAAAATATAGGTTCATTATATGCAGTTCAAGCAAATCAAGAGAAGGCAATTGAGTATTATAAGCTAAGTTTGAAAAGTAAAGAAGAAAATGATAACGCGGAAGGATATTTAATATCTATTCTTTCCATCATCAAGGAATATTCCAAGCAAAATAACCATGTGGAGGTTCTTAGTTGGTGCAAGAAAGGCTTTGAAGTCATCGAGAACTTGGAGAATAAATTCAGTATAGAAAATCGATCCTATTATTGTCATTTAGACATTTATAGAGCTTGTTACTCTTCAACTGATGACTTGGAAGTGGTATTAAAGAGAGGGATTGACTATTTTAAATTAATTCATGACGACCGGCATGTTCAAAAGTATTCCATTCTACTAGCGAATTACTACTTTAAAGAAAGTAAGTTTAAGGCAGCAAATTTATATTATCAACAAGCTATTCAAATGCTATACAAACAAAATTTTATAACGAATTGGGAGGATTTATAAAGTGAAAAAGAAAAACGTATTTATATGGTTATCTTTCGCCTTGATCTTGTCCTTGAGTTTTACAACATCCGCTATTAATCTTGCAGAAGACGAAGTTCCTAGACCTACATCTATCGATCACACTTCCTTTTTATAAAGAGAAACTTCAATCAGTGGGGGTTTTTCGACGCACAGGACGTGTTAATGCGGGATAAAGTTTAATTTAATATAGGATGCCAATACTCGTCAGCTCTAAATAGGCTGATGAGTATCTTTTTTTGTATGAAAAAATGCATGTGTTTCACTTTGAAGGGGATAACTAATTGGGAAATGCAATATGTCTATCCAATCTGATAGATTAATGACCACAGTCGAAAGTTGCGCTAGAGACAACTTCGTTCAGTATTGAGCAAATAATTTTTGAAATGAAGGGACATAGTATAAAATAAAAATGTTGTTTGTATTTTATTAAAGTAAAACAACTATTTTATAACAAATTTTCGTCTAATGGACATCAGGAGGAAACAAATATGAAAGTAGTAGCAATCGTTGGAAGTATTCGAAAAGAATCATTCAATTTAAAGTTAGCACAGCATGTACAAAAACGTTATGCAGATCAATTTGAGCTTGAAATATTAAGCTTACGTGATCTACCAATGTATGATCAAGATATCGAATTGGAGGCACCACAAGCTGTCCTTGATTTTAAAGCTAAAGTAAAAGAGGCAGATGCAGTCCTTTGGGTAACACCTGAATATAATTCATCAATTCCAGGTGTGCTCGGGAATGCTATTGACTGGTTGAGCCGTGTGGACAAAGTGATGAACGGCAAACCATCCATCATTATGGGTGCTTCTATGGGCGTCTTAGGAACAGTAAAAGCACAAATGCACTTACGTGATATTTTATTCGCAAGTGGCTTAAATTCACCACTATTACCAATGAACGAAGTATATGTTGGCGCTGCACATGAGAAATTTGACGCGGAAGGTAATTTGACAGACGAAGCGACAATCAAATTCTTAGATGTAGTAATCGGAAACTTCCAAGAGTGGATGAAACAATACGTATAATAAACTTGCTCCCTTTTACAACTATTGTATAAGGGAGCTTTTTTTATTGGTTAAGAAAAGCAATAGAGATATAACATAGCGAGTTGAATGATGTTTCCGCCTGATCAAAGGATAAGGCAATGGAATAATGATGTAACTTGACATGTCACTATTTGGTGTCCTATACTGATTTTAAGACAACAAAAGGTGTCCTATTCGGTTATCAAGTGGTTAATCTATGACATTACAGGTAATAATTATAAAAAGGTGGGAGGGATAATGGACGAAAAAAGTCAATCGCGGGACGTTTATGAAGCTGTCGCTGATCCAACAAGACGAAAAATACTTCAAATGTTAGCAAATGTGGAAGAATTACCTCTATATGAAATAACGATTCATTTTGAAATGGGTCGTACTGCCGTTTCTAAGCATTTAACTATTCTTAAAGACGCGAATCTAGTTATTGCTCGGAAGGTCGGAAGAGAAACGAGGTATCGACTTAATGCAGCTCCCTTAAGGGAAATTCAGGATTGGGTATCTTTTTATGAAGGCTTTTGGAAAGAAAGAATGGTTAAACTAAATCTATTATTGGAGGAACAAAACATGAAACCAGATGTATCATTAGATTTTCAATTTACAAGTTCAATTGAGCAAGTGTGGAATGCCTTAACAGATTCGGAGACACTTGCAAAATGGATATGGAAAAATGACTTCAAACCTGTTGTTGGACACAAATTTCAATTCCGAGCTGAGCCAAATGAATGGTGGGATGGAATTGTAAATAGCGAAGTATTAGTAGTGGATGAGCCAAATTTGCTTTCGTATACATGGGAAAGTGCTGGAGAAAGTACTACTGTTACATGGACTTTGACAAAAAATACGGATGGTACTACTCATCTACATTTCGATCAAACTGGCTTCAGTGAAGAAACAAAAGCTCGTCAGGGAGCAATCGAGGGAGCTAAATATAGTTGGATGCAAATGGGCGAAAAGCTAGAAAAAGTTTTAATAGAACAGTAACAATATTATCATCATCCTTTAAAATCCAACCTTTTAGATTATCTTAATCGTTATATATATAAACCATTCATCCAAATAAGGGTTCCATTCTGCAGTAAAAATTGTGCCCTTATTAATGTTTATAAAGGCGCATTTCTGAAACAAGAAAGGCGCTCTTCTTATTTTTCAGCTTTTCAATTGAAATTTTACTGATGTGGCAACACTAAATTTAGCGAATAGAGAGGAGAAAACTATGAAAGTAAATCAACTAATTGCGAACAATATAAATAAGTTAGACGCAGAATTACCAACAGATAAATCGTTAGGAATTGCAGGCTTGTCTGGCTCTGGTAAAACAACATTTTGTCAAACCGTTGGGGAAGAATCTAAAAAACGTCTCGTTTCCCTATTACCAAAAGCTGAATATCAATATTTGTTTCCCAACATTATGGAAACTAATTTCAGCGCTATTAAGATGGAGGAAATGCCATTAGTACTTTTTCTCGGAAGATCCTCTATTTCTTCCAATCCACGTTCAACTATTGGCACTCATACAGGCGTTTTTACAGAAGTTCGCGAGTGTCTTGCCCAAAAATTTAATCTTTCTCCAGAAGTGTTTTCGTTCAATAATGAATTAGGCTGGTGCCCAAAATGTAAAGGACGCGGTAATACCAAAAACGTCGAATGCCCAGCATGTGAAAGCACACGATATAACGAAGAAGTCCTCCAATATACAATGGAATTATTCGATAAATTACATAATATTTCCGATATCAACAACCTAAGTATTGAGTCCATCCTTTCACAAGCAGAAGTTTTAAACTTAAGCGAAGGAAAGCAAAATATTCTTCAAAACATTATTAATATGAATATCGGGTATTTAACGTTAAATCGAATTATGGGCACATTGTCAGGTGGAGAATTAACACGTCTTTACTTGGCTGAATTTATGGCCACAAGTGAAAATACGGTTATTATAATTGATGAAATATCCGTGGGTCTCGACCATCACACATTACTCAAAATTTTAGAAGAGATCACACAACTCGGCTATATGAATCAAATTTGGCTCATTGATCATTCTGACACAGTGCTTGATTTAACAGATGAGCAATTGTTCTTTGGTCCAGGCAGTGGTAAGTATGGTGGCAAAATTGTAGAAGAATCACCACGTCCAAAACCAGTCCATATAAAAAGAAATACAGAAGAACCGACAGATTACTATCAATTTCATGATTTATACTGCCGGAATATTCAAATAGCGGAGTTTCAAATACCGAAAAATAGACTGGTAACCTTTACAGGGGAGTCGGGATGCGGAAAATCTACTCTAGTGAATGAGTGTATAGCTAAAGATTTTCTGAATCGATATCCAAAAGATAAGCTAGTAATGGTAGGCCAAGATCGAAACCAATCGATTACAAGTCGGTCAACCGTGGCCACTTTTCTAGATATAAAAAAGAAACTCACCAAATACCAGGAGGATATGGATGATATTTTCGAGCGTTCGATTGAAGATATTATTGATGAATTGCCAAGTGAAGATATCGCCTATAAACGATTAAGCTTACTGATCAAGCTGGGCCTCGGTTATTTGACTTTAAATAGAAAAACACAAACCTTATCGACTGGTGAATTTCAATGTGTACATTTAGTTTCGGAGCTGTTTGCTAACTCGAGAAATCCTCATACACTTTTTATATTTGACGAGCCATCAAAAGGGTTATCTCAAAATATTTTAAACCAATTCATTGATAGTGTCAGGGAAATTTTACAAGATGAATCGGTCTCTATATTGATGATTGAACATAATGCCTATATGATGGAGAACGCTGATTTTATCGTTGATTTTGGTAAAAGACAGCTTGCACCTGTGAAGCATCTAGAAGTTGTTAGTCATGATGATTATTATCGACATCATAATCGAGTGGAGGACACTACTCCTTCACCTATTTCTTCCAAACTAAAGCAACAAACGGGTATTCATTATTTGGAAGAGCAGCCTATCGATTATTTCAAAAACGCAGAAAATATCTATAAGGGTGGTATTTTAAAAAGTTTATCCTCCATGGCTCGTTTGATTTATAGTGAATACGAATCCAATAAAATAGCACCTGTCATTGCTATTGACCTTGAAAGACATTTATATAGCCAATATAGTTTTCTTTATGAAATTGGCGGTCTGATCAATCATATCGTGGCATCGCATCCGACGAATAAAGATACGAAAAGCTTTGATTTCTTTACTACGGACAATCATTGCCCATCTTGCTCGGGACGTCTTGTGATTGAAATATTTGATAAAGAGCTTGTGATACAGGACAAAAATGTTCCATTTTGGGATGGATTATTATATCCAGAAGTGATGGAAGTATTAAAATACTATCAATACGCTAAGTTAGAATTTATATTTGAAGAATTAAAAAATGAGCTCGGTCATGATCTGACAAAAAGCTATAATGAAATGTCGGAGGATGAAAAGCATACATTTTGGTATGGGTATTTTGAAAAGTCTTTTTATGACAAGAAAGGCAAGGCGCGTAGAACGTGGGTAGGCTTTAATACGATTCTTGGCATGTATATGGTCATTTCAAAATCCATGATTAAAGAGCAAATGAAAGATTCTAAAGAAAAAATCACCTGTCCGATTTGTCATGGCACCGTGTTAAACCATCATAAAAAACTCCCATTCGGTGACACGGATATCCGAGAGATTATTCAGCAACCACTTGATGAAGTGATAAAAACAGTAGGGAACTTACCAGAACTGGAAAAGTTGAAAACTATAGTTGGCGGGGATACAACATTAACTGAAGACGTCTCATTTCTTCCTAGGGAAACACAAGTCGCGTTGAAAATACTAGAGCTTGAGCTAGCAAGTTTTACAGGCTATGAGATAGTTTTACAAAATGTCTTGCCATTCTGGGACACAATTAAAGAAAATATCGAATCCATCAGTAAAAATAATCAAGTGACCATCTGCGATTTTCCTACCATTAATGAAACAAGAGAAACAATCATAGATAAGTATTTCACCAATGGAAAATACAAGAAACTGACATATGTGTATGAAGCATTTGGTTATAAAAAATTAGTTACCCAAATTAATAAAATTAAAAAAAGCCAGCCCTGTCCATTTTGTAAAGGAAAGAAAGCCATCACAGAAGAAAACCTCCATGATGGCGTATTTAAATTGACAATACCATGCGTAAGCTGTAATGCCAGTGGCATCAATGCGGAAGGACTTCAGGAAGTGGTCGAAGGCATCCCTGTCGAAACATGGCTCATTGGTAAAGTAAGGGACGTCGTTGCTGCTGACTTTTATACAAAAGCAGTCGGGGATATTCCGATCTTCCATCGTATTCGTGAATTAAATAAGCATGATATGATGTCCGTTTATCAATGCTTAGAGCAAAATAGTTAAATTTTCTTTTGGGTGCCAGGTTCTCATTTAATTCTGAATTGTTTTTGAACCTGGTACCTTTTTTATCCAGTCCCTGCCCGTTTCCTTCATTACTTGCATTGCTTTATTCCCAGCAAATAAAAACGCGATAAATATTAGCCCTGAAAACACATAACCTAATGACTTTCTAACTATAATTAAATGCATAAACGCATCTGCACCATGATTAATAATTAGCCAGACCATAATGGTGTTCATGACAAGCCCACGAATAACAAAAATGGCAGTAACCAACTGAAATAATTTCACATTCTCCTTTATAAAATATAGCTTTTTACTTTTTTCTCGCGGATATCCTTGCAGGTGCATGAATTCTACTGCAAGATATATTGCTATTGGTTTTTTAATTAACATGGAAATAATATAAATTAAAGTAAATCCATAGCTCAGAAAGACAGAATTCCATAGCATCTGAATAGCAGATCCTGCAAGTAAATCAAGCAGGGAGCTAAGTAAAAGGGAAGAAATGATGAAAACCCCAATCATATTAAATTGGCGGTCCTTCATAAAACGATAAATAGTGTAGACGATTGCAGGAATTGTAGATAATAACATCGCATAATAATCACCGATAAAACTTCTCCCATGGGTCCAAATGACATAAGGTAGTCCTAAATATACAATTAACTCTACTAAGATATAATTTGTTTTCATCCTATTGTCCTTTGGCATTTACCGTAAAATAATGTGCAATTGCCTTTTCTATAAAGTCTACAATAGCTGGATCAAATTGATAAAAACCAAGACCATCTTTCACTTCTTTTTGCTTATTCCAAACTTTTTCAGCTAGTTGAAAATCCCCTTTAAAGTCTTTTTCAAGTAATTCAATCCATCTGCTTGCCAAATCTTGTGCTTTTGAACTGGTAATATCGATATGGAGATTCTGTCTAATATCATTTATTAAGGAAATATAGACCTGTATGGTTTCGTCATTGTCTCCAATTTTAGGTAAATCCTTAAACAATTGAACTTCCTCTTTTGAAAAATAGTTCTTCCAAATACGCTCATACACTTCCGTAGTGGTAGAAGAGGGGTTCATAGGAATTCGATCGAAAACATCCTTCCAATTTGCAAGTTCCTCAAACTCACTTAGTTGAAGTAAATACCGAATAGAGCGAGATTGTTCCTCGATACGTTCTTTCTCTATTTCTAATACTTTTAATTGCATAGTAAGTGCATCTTTATGACTTAAATGCTGATGTTCTAACATTTCTCTTATTGTTATTAGACTAAATCCTATTTCCTTCAATATCTTTATATACTGCAGTTTGATGACGTCCTGTTCCTCGTAATATCGATGTCCACCTTCACTTAATTGAGAAGGAGTTAATAGTTCAATTTCATCGTAATAGCGAAGGGTCCTTACAGTGGTGTTGCTCAATTTTGCTAAATTTCCGATCGAATACAAAATTATCCCTCATTTCTTGTTCTTATCTTCATTATAAAACCTAACGTAACGTTAGAATCAAGTATTTAATTGAGTAGTATGATATTTTAGAAGTGATGAAATATTATGTTTATTTTAAATGGGAGGGTAACACATGGAAAAAATAAATTTATACATAGAAACCGAAAGACTAATTATAAGGCCATTCCAAAAAGAAGATTATTCTAACTGGTATGAGGGGTTTAACAATCGTTTGCCTTCCCAATACAAATACGATGATGGATATACTGATATGACAACTTCCACAAAAGATTGGTTTATCCAGTGGATTGAAGGGTTTCATCAGGCAGCTGCCAAAGACGAAATGTACATATTAGGAGTATTTAGAAAAGAAGATGGGGTTAATGTAGGGAAAGTAGAGTTAATCACAATTCTGAGAATGGATTATCAGTGGGCAATGTTGGGGTATTCGATCCATAATCAGTTTTGGAAAAAAGGATATGGTGTAGAAAGTGTAAAAGCAGCTACTAAAGTTTTCTTCACTGAACTAAATTTTCATCGAATTGAATTGCATATTAACATAGACAATGAACCTTCGAAAAAATTAGCCGAGAAAGCGGAATATTCCCTAGAATGTAAACGAGAACAATTTTCCTTCGAAAATGATCAATGGACCGATTTTCTAATTTACTATCAAAACAAAAAATAAATCATATACTAAGTTGACAAACAATTTAGACTTGTGTTAAATTCTTCAATAATAAAACCATACAAATTCGTTGATGAGAAAAAGTAGTAGATGAAACTGTTCCAAAGAGAGCCGGTGTATGCTGAAATCCGGCGTTCCGTTCATGTATGAAAATCCTCTCTGAGAAGTCGAGCTGAATTTAAGTAAGTGAGACCGGGTGTCTACCGTTAAAAAGAACGCGTATGATCGTACGTGGCTAAGTGCTATTGCAGAACTTAAATGTTGCAATAGAATTAGGGTGGTATCGCGGTTAAACCCGTCCCTTTTTACAGGGACGGTTTTTTTTGTATGTTTTATTAACAAAATTAGGAGTGATACCAAATGGTGAAGGAAAAGGAAAAAGAAACTGCTTTAAAGCGGGAAGAACGTGTACGACGACATTGGCAGCAAAATGAAATCTTTCAAAAATCCGTGGAAAATAGAGAGGGGAGCCCTTCTTTTGTGTTTTATGAAGGTCCTCCAACTGCCAATGGCTTGCCGCATGTTGGTCATGCACTAGGACGTACGATCAAAGATGTCGTTGCAAGATATAAAACCATGACTGGACATCAAGTAGTGCGTAAAGCTGGGTGGGATACACATGGTTTACCGGTCGAGCTCGGAGTCGAAAAGCAATTAGGAATTTCCGGTAAAAGCGATATCGAAAAATATGGAGTAGAGGCATTCATTGAAAAATGTAAAGAAAGTGTTTTTGTTTATGAAAAACAATGGAGAGAGTTTACTGAAAGTCTTGGTTATTGGGTGGATATGAATGATCCGTATTTAACGTTAAGCAATGCTTATATAGAAAGTGTATGGAATATACTCGGTACAATTCATGAAAAAGGATTGCTCCAAAAAGGGCATCGAGTATCTCCGTACTGTCCTAGCTGTCAAACTTCTCTCAGCTCGCATGAAGTGTCACAAGGGTATAAGATGGTAAAAGATTTGTCGGCAACAGCTAAATTTAAAATAAGGGATCGGGACAATGAATACTTTCTTGGATGGACGACAACGCCTTGGACTTTACCTGCAAATGTAGCACTAGCAGTTCATTCTTCGTTAAAATACGTTCGTGCGAAACAAGGGCAAGACATTTTCATTGTAGCGGAAGCATTAGCAAGTTCGGTATTAAAGGAGGAATATGAAATACTTTCTGTCCATCTTGGCGCCGAATTAAAAGATATTTCATATACGCCATTATTTGATTTTGTAAATGTAGAAAATGGACATAAAGTAGTGACTGCTGACTATGTGTCCGCAGAGAGTGGAACAGGGATTGTTCATATTGCCCCTGCTTATGGGGAAGATGACTACAAAGTAGTAAAAGAAAATGGATTATCTTTTGTCAACGTAGTGGATGAAAAAGGAAAGTATACGCAGGACGTGATCGGTTTTGAAGGTCGATTTGTCAAAGATTGCGATGTAGATATTGTTCGTTACCTAGCTGCCCAAGGTTTACTTTTCAGCAAAGAAAAGTACGAACATAGCTACCCCCATTGCTGGCGTTGCGATTCACCTCTTTTGTATTATGCAAATGAAAGCTGGTTTATCCAAACAACTGCCTTGAAAGAACAGTTCATTCAAAATAATGAAGGAGTTACCTGGTATCCGGAACATATAAAGCATGGAAGATTCGGCAACTTTTTAGAGCAAATGGTTGATTGGAATATTAGCAGAAAACGTTATTGGGGCACCCCGCTTAACGTTTGGGAATGTGAAATGTGTAATCATGAATTTGCCCCTAAAAGTATCGGAGAATTAAAGCAGCTTTCGATTAAACCTTTAGACAATATTGAATTGCATAAACCTTATGTCGACCATGTGAAGCTTTCGTGTTCCAATTGTGGTGGGACGATGATCAGGACGCCTGAAGTCATCGATGTTTGGTTTGACAGCGGTTCTATGCCATTCGCCCAATATCATTTTCCATTTGAAAATAAAGAGCTATTTGAAAAACAATTTCCGGCGGATATAGTAATAGAAGGAATTGACCAAACGCGTGGCTGGTTTTATAGCTTGCTTGCAGTATCCACTTTATTTACAGGAAAAGCGCCTTATAAACGAGTACTATCGACGGGTCATATTTTGGATGAAAACGGGCAAAAAATGTCTAAGAGTAAAGGAAATGCATTGGACCCAGTAGAGTTAATCCAAAAGTATGGAGCAGATGCATTACGCTGGTCTTTATTAGTAGACAGTGCACCTTGGAATACGAAACGTTTTTCAGAACGTATCGTGCAAGAAGCGAAATCTAAACTGATCGATACGTTAGACAATGTGTATAGTTTTTATTCCTTATACACGAATTTAGATAATTACAACCCTAAAGCGGAAATTCAAACGAAGAAAAATAAGTTGGACGACTGGATATTATCACGTTTGCATAGCACCATTAAAGCGGTGAGAGCTAGTTTAGACGATTATCAATTTACAAATGCTGCAAGAGAAATTGCAAATTTGTTAGAGCAAGTAAGCAATTGGTATGTAAGACGATCAAGAGAAAGATTTTGGTCTAGTGGCATGAACCCAGAAAAAGCAGCTGCATATAAAACGCTAAACGAAGTATTAACCAAGATTAGCCAGTTGTTAGCGCCATTTACTCCTTTTGTGGCGGAAGATGTGTATATGAATTTGACGGGTGAAAGTGTTCATTTATCCAATTTTCCTAAAGCAGACGAACGATTAATAAATGAAAAGCTAGAAAAAGAAATGGCAGCAGTTCTGCAAGTAGTTGAGTTAGGAAGAAGTGTGCGAAATAGTACTTCCTTAAAGGTAAAACAACCATTAGCGGGCCTCTCGCTTAGGGATTCAAATAATGATATTAACTGGAATTTATACGAAGACATTATAAAAGATGAGTTGAATGTTAAGCACTTTGAATTGATAGACAATGAAGGGAAATTTGTTTCTACCAAAGTAAAACTCGATTTCAAAAAAGCCGGAGCCAAGTTTGGCAAACAATCGAATTCCATTAATGCATGGCTTCAATCATTAAGTGAAACGCAAGTACAACATTTCATGAAAGCTGGTTTCATGGAATTCGAAAAAATTAATATAGCACTAGAAGATGTACAGGTTGAAAAAATAGCGAGGGATGGATATGCTTCCGCATCAAATGGAGTGTACACCGTTACTTTAAATATCACTTTAACCGATGAACTCCTACAAGAAGGATTGGCAAGAGAGTTGATCAGAGCTATCCAAGCATATCGTAAACAATTAAATCTTCCCATCGACTTACGTGTGGATATTACGGTAAGTGCAGATGAAAAATTACAAGCTGTCTTTGAAAACTTTAAACATATGTTGGAACAAAACTTATTAATGCGAAATTTATTAATTAGGGAAGTAGTAGTCGGAGGAACAGAAATCAAAATAGCGGGTCATACCATTTCATTACAGGTAATACCAGTAAATAACTAGTTCAGCTCTGGATATTAGAATAATAGCTAATATCCAGTTTTTTATGCCAATCTTTATATTTATCTAATGTTTTTTAAGGCTAATTTCTTTGGCAGTTTGTGATTTTTTTCATAGCTAGAAACTTCTTGATAGATTCTTTAGTAATGGTTACGGAATATTCTTATATTTCTTCGGATTCATTTTAATGAATCTATGGAACTTCTAACTTCTAATAATCGTAAAAAATGAATATTTAAATTTTTTTGAGTTTAAAGGGAGGAATGAAATGTTTACCAACACAAGTTTATTGTATAATAGGAATGAATGGAAACAAGCAAAAACGATTTCAACTTGGCAGTTAGTGAGGCATCCTTTATGAAGGTGCTGGACGTGGATTTATTCCAAGATGGACTCCATCGAAATATTACGATGCTCGACAGGCTCGGTAAGGAAATAGAAACAATCCAAAAGTCAGTAGATGGACTGGTAGCCATGGAGGAAGCGCTAAAAGGGGAAGGCGGAAATGCAATTCGAGCCTTTTACGCTGAATGCCATATCCCTTTTCTTCAATTTTTTCAAGTGTTCCAAAACCGTTTCACGGCTGTTTTAAAACAAATAGAAGCTGCCCTTAATGCACTTGAACCAGATCCCGCGGGCTACATTTTGGAGCAATTTCTAGTGGGAGAAGTGGAAGAAGGGCTGCAACAAATTGCCGAACTGACGGAAACTCTAACAAATGAAACGAATAGTATTATGGATCAAGTTGCAGATATTGTAGGTTTGCCCTATCTCGATGATAGCGGGGTACAGCTGGGCGTTCGCGATGCTAAAATAAAACGTGACGATACTGTAACGCGTCTGCATGAATTCGATGCCACCCAAACAAAAGCCTTGTGGACGATTGAAGATGATCTAAACACAATGGAATCATGGATAACAGATATCGAAGGATTATTTAAGGAAGGACTTACAGACATTCACTTCCAAGCAGACAGATGGGGAATCATATCTTCTGAAAACAAACTGAAGGTAGATTTGTCACTTCAAAAAGCAACTTTGGGAGCTCTATCTGGCAAGAAAGGTTTAGATATTCAACCAGAAACGATGCTCCGTACATTTTTAGCTAGCATGAATCCGATTATGTTTGGTTTAAATGGATTGATTCACAAACCGAATGCTTTCTGGAGTCCAAGTATTTTAGCATTTGCTTCAATGCCAGACAAACCAGTTTCGGATAACCAACTAAATAAGCCGACAATGACCGAGGAAGAACAATTAGAAGCGTTATATGCAGAACTTGCCAAGCACCCTAATTTAGCTAATCCATCCAATGATGCCCCTATTGACACAGCGACGGGTGATTATATGTTCACATATGAAGGTATGAGAAAAGTGTTAGGTGGAAATGGAACAGGAACTCCGGATGGACTAGCTCCATATGCAGTAGCTACGTTTGATTTTTATACAGAAGATCTTGCTACGATGTTTGGACCAGATGCGACAGGAAATGAGCGATTACAAGCTGCTGCTTTTACGTTTATTAAGCCTGCTAAAGTAGCTGATATTGGACATGATTTGTTGAAAGGGACTAAGAGTGCTGGAAATGTTAAATATGGTGAACAATACACAAAAGTTAATCGTAAAAAGACCTTAAAACCTAATATAGAGTATACAACAAACGAAGGGTATAAATATACCACTGATGAAGATGGTCGTATTGCGATTGCTGAGGCTAATTTAGAATTGGGTAAAGCAAAACGAAACCCATACGCCCAAAGAACGGTTGGAGGCGACGATAGACTATCGAATGATGATGGTGGCCATTTAATAGCAAGCATTTTTAAAGGTTCTGGTGAAATTGACAACTTAGTACCTATGAATGCTACGTTAAATAGAAGTGAGTATAAGACTCTGGAGAATACATGGAAGAAGGCTTTAGAAGAAGGTAAAGAAGTAACTATTAAAATAAAACCAATATATGAGGCGCAATCGGCTAGACCAAGTGAATTTAAAATCAACTATACAATAGATGGTAAAAAATATTCAGATAGATTAACAAATTATCCAGGAGGTAAGTGAGATGGAAACTAAAATAATGGAAAAGACATATCAACAAATTGCAAACAAATTAGTTAATATAATTCAAGAGGATTGGAATCAAATTTATTTATACGCTGAGTTTAGAGAAGGTTATAAAAAAGTTTTTTTCTATTATTATCCTGAAAATGGAGGGGAACCAGTATATAGTCTTAATATACCTGATTTGTTTAATGTTGATGAGGATGAGTTTGATGAGCTAGAAAATGAGTTGTATAATTGTTTTTCGGGACTGCGTGAAGAATTTAAGCAGCAAGAACAGGAACAATGGACTAACCTAACTTTTATTTTAGAAAACACTGGTAAAATGAAGATAAATTATGGATACGAGGATATTTCCGAGATAAGCCCAGTTGAAAAACAAGATAAATGGGAAGCTGAATATCTAAAGTAAATGTTTATAATGGTGAATTGAGTTAATACTTGTGAGCTGCAAGCTGAATATTCTAAGGGAGCTTAGAAAAAAATATAAACTAACTATTTAATTCCTTGATTGGGTAAATGCCTATCAAGGTTTTTTTTAGTGTATATTAAATTGTTTAAAATGAAAGAAAATATTTTTTATTAAATTTTATTGGTAGTCTGACATAATAGATTGGTTATATAAATTAATAACAATGCTCCGTGCGTTTTTAGCAAATATGAATCCGATTATGTTTGGTTTAAATGGATTGATTCACAAACCGAATGCTTTCTGGAGTCCAAGTATTTTAGCATTTGCTTCAATCCCAGACAAACCAGTTTCGGAAAACCAACTAAATAAGCCGGCAATGACGGAGGAAGAACAACTAGAAGCGCTATACGCAGAACTAGCTAAGCAGCCTAATATCGCTAGTCCATCCAATGATGCACCGATTGATCCGGCGACGGGTGATTATATGATCACCTATGAAGGTATGAGAAAAGTTTTGGGTGGAAACGGATCAGGAACTCCGGATGTACTGGCTCCTTATGCGGTAGCTGCGTTTACGTTCATTAAGCCTGCTAAAATAGCTGATGCTGGGCATGATTTATTGAAAGCTGGGGAAAATGCTAGGGATGTTGGTAAGGGTATAGATAATCCTCTACTACCAGGTGAAGGAAAAGTTGGAACATATGAAGAATTAATTGATGCAGGAACACGTGGAGACAATATAACTCCTCACCATATGCCTTCTGCAAAATATATGAAAACAAATGCAGAGGTACATAAAAATGATGGAGTAAGTATGAATATGGAACAGCCTCATCCAGGAAAAGGGGGGAGACACCGTCAAACTGAAACATACGGAATGACTGGTAAGAAATTAGAAGACTATCTTAACCTTGAACCACGTGACGCTTTAGCTCGTGATATTATAGATGCAAGGAATATCTATATAAAAGAAGGACTTTACACTCCAGAGATACGTTCAGGACTATTGGAAGCAATAAAATTAAATAAAACGAAGTACCCAAATATTTTTGATAGGCAATAGGGAGGTGGGGAAAGTTGGACATTTTAGTCGAACTTACCGAATTAAAGAATAATCGTTTATTAAGAGATGAGAGTGAAGTAGAAAAATTTGAAAAATCTATAGAAAATATTTTAGACATGGAGGATGTCAATAATATAGAAATATTGTGTCAAGGCTTTGATGATTTAACCGAAAATGATGAAGTAATGTTTGGATTAATTCATGCTATAGAGTCTTATGATAAGATTGTTAGTTCTGAAATTTCTTTGAAAGTGTTAGCTAATTCTATTCCTAAAATGCTTCCTCATGCTAAGGAATGGTTAAAGATACTTCACAAAAGGATATTAAATCATGAACCATCGAGGAATATTTATAAAGAAATCATTCCCACATTAAATAATGATATTCAGAAATATATTGTGTCTCAATTAATTAGTATTAAAGAAAGAAACCCAAGTCGTTTTGAAGAAAGTGTAAATTCAATATTAGATTTTATAAAGTAATGTAAAACCTTGATTGGCAAATTGTCTTTCAAGGTTTCTTTTTGGAGGGGCTACCTAGTGCCGAATGAACCGCTAATTATTTTTAGTATACAGATAAACATTGTATGACCCATATGATGTTTAAGCAAATTATTTAGTACGTACAACACCTTTAAATTGTATGCCCTATTTAGTGGATTTCACTTCGTTAAATAACCTGAAATTCAAACGAAAATAGAAGGAAGTAAATAAATATATTAAATTAGGAGGTAAATAATATATGAAATATGATTTCATTAGGAATCACGATGGTAATCAGTTTTACCCAGTAAATGAAAAAGAAATTGAAGAAATAGAATCAATATTGGGTCTAAAAATCCCTCGTGATTTAAGAGAATTTCTTATTGAAGTTGGTTATGGTTTTCTTAGGAAATCTGATTATAATATTAATCGTATTATGGGTCCAGCTTCTATAAGAGATGCTAGATTAAAAGTAAATGATTTTGAATTTTATCCAGATATAGAAGTTTACGAAGAACTAGAAGAGGATAAGTTGCTTTTTTTTGAAGCAAACGAGAGTGCATTGTTACTCATAGAATTAGGGGATGGAAAACATAATTCAATTTACTATGACGAAATAAAAATAGCTGATTCTTTGGAAGAATTTTTAAAGAAGATTATGGACAACGATAAATATTATATTGACTTAGAGTAATAGCAAATATATGAGCAGAAACTACAGTTTTCGTATAGAGGATAGTTCAACTTCAAGTATTAGTTAAAAACTAATAAATAATCTAACCAATAAAATTCCTAAACCTTGAGTGTTACAAGCCTTTCAAGGTTTTTGTGATTTAATAAGCAAGCAACAAACAAACCTTCAAGACTGTAAGAAGTGTTAAAGAGATTAAAAGGTACCTACTACCCCATGTATTTATAATACAACACTATGCTATCAAAATAATTAACAGATAAAGGTTATATGAAAAAACAAGTTATAAGGATGGAGGAAAAGTTAAAAGGCAATATAACTATCCAAATGTAGCCAAGCCCCCTAATATCAGTAATCCATCGAATGTCACACCTATTGACCCAGCGACGGGTGATTCTATGTTAAAAGAGGCATTTGAAGCAGTTCTTCAGTAATTGTTAATATATGTGTCAAAAACAATAAAGATCCCTTTAGAAACAAAGGAATGTATCCAGAAACGAGGAAATTAAATGAATAAGATTTTTGTTAAATCACTTTTTGATTCTATAGCTAAAGAGAATATTCTACACTATAGAAACTTGTATGAAACGACGAAAGTTACTTCTAAAACAGATGATTTTTGGAAAGAAGCTATTGGTTTTTATGATAGTTTAAATGGGGAGAATAAAGCTACATTAATGAGGATAATTGAACAAACAATGGTTGATACCATTTCAAACATGCTCGGCGTAATTGATGGGAGTACAACTTTAAAAGGTTGTTCGTTAGAACCTAAATTACTGCTGGATGGTGTTAATACAGAAGGACAGCTGCAAGATACGTTTTTTGAATACATAGAGAATAGATATAGCAACAACTAATTAAATGTGAAGATGTAGGTAGCGCTAGTGAAGGAGTAGAGTATTATTTTTTAGATGAAGCCTGAAATTCAATTATTAGGTGGATGATGCTAAAAATAGTTTGACAATTAAAAGTATTACTACTATCATAGACAGTAACTTAAATGTTCGGATAGGGGTAGAAGATGTCGGGAGCGACATCGCCCATAGAACAGTTGAGCCGAGATTAGATGAGCATAGCAGAGAAATTATTTGAATAAGAAGAGTAGCATTTGTGCGCAATTTAGAGAGTCAGTGGGTGGTGAGAACTGATTTGTAGCAAGTGTGAATGGGCTTATGAGAGCTATCTTGAGAGCGAACATTCGTTTTAGAGATAGACGTGTTTCCTACGTTACAGGAATTAAGGGGGAGTGGTGACGCTCCAACAAGAGGTGGCAACGCGGTCAAAACCGTCCTCTTCAAAGGAATTCTTTCTGAATTCCTTTGAAGAGGACTTTTTTTATTTTCAGAAATAAGCTGAGCAGAGGAGAGACCAGAGATGAGAGATTTTATTGAAAAAGTAGAGAAAAATGAACACTTACAATATGAAGAAATGGGAGAAGCATCTCGATTGATGTTTGATGAAACAACAGATTTACAACTAATTGCTGATTTTCTCGTAGCGCTATCTAAAAAAGGAGAAACTGCTAATGAAGTGGCTGCACTTGCTACTGTTATGAAATCCTTTGCGCTAAAACTGAATGAACCAGTAGGAAATTATATGGATAACTGTGGAACAGGTGGAGATGGTTTAAAAAGTTTCAACATAAGTACTACTTCGGCTTTTGTATTAGCAGGAGCTGGCGCATCTGTAGCAAAACATGGAAATCGGAAAATTTCTAGTAGCGCAGGTAGCTCGGATGTATTAGAAGCATTAGGTATAGATACCACTATTTCTTCGGAAGCATCTGTGGATTTACTTGCACGAGAAGGGCTTACTTTTCTTTATGCACCAAGCGTTCATCCGAGATTAAAGCGAATTGGGCAAGTGAGACAACAAATTGGGAAGCCGACAATTTTTAATTTGATTGGTCCATTAACCAACCCAATTGAACTTGCGACTCAATATACAGGTATTAACCGACCAGACTTTACGATGGAGTATGCAACAGTTTTGCAAATGCTTGGGAGAAAACGTGCAATGGTTGTTTGTGGTGCGCTAGGTATGGATGAAGCATCTTTAGCAGGAAAAAACTCTTTTGTGCTAGTAGATAAAGGGGATTTAATTCCTTTCACTTTAACTCCTGAAGATGTTGGTCTTAAAGCTGCCCCAGTGTCGGCAATACGTGGTGGAGATGCGGTTCAAAATGCGAAAATCATGCGATTCGTATTGCAAGGAGAGCGTAGCCCATTTTTTGACACAGTCATATTTAATGCAGGGGTAGGTTTGTATGCAAATGCAATGGCAGGCACGATTCAAGAGGGAGTTAAACTAGCTGCGGATAGTATTTTGTCCGGCAAAGCACTTGCAAAATTAGAAGTAGTGATCGAGTTCAGCAACAATGCACGCAAACAGGAGGTAGTATGATGGCAACTATTTTAGATAAAATACTAGTCGAGAAAAAGAAACAAATAGAGATTATGTTAGGGCAACCAACTCCAATGGTAGAAAGTGGCTTGAAGCGTCCTTCTTTATTTGAACGTTTATATCGAAGTGAATATTTACAGGTCATTTCTGAAATTAAACGTGCATCACCTTCTAAAGGGTTAATTGCAGAAGGTGTAAATCCTGAGACGCAAGCAAAAGCCTATTACGAGGCAGGAGCAGCTTGTATTTCTGTTTTAACCGATACGCCATTTTTCAAAGGTTCCTTTGAGGATTTAGTCGATGTTGCGAAAGCAGTGCCTATTCCTTTATTATGCAAAGATTTCATCATCCATCCGGTACAAATTGATCATGCAAAAAATGCAGGTGCATCTGTCATTCTTTTGATTGTTGCAGCACTAAATACGAAAGAGCTAGCTGAACTTTATCAATATGCAACTAATCTAGGACTTGAAGTGCTAGTCGAAGTCCATGATGCGGAAGAATTAGAACAGGCACTACAACTCGGCTCAAAAATAATCGGCGTAAATAACCGAGATTTACGAACCTTTGACGTCGATTTAAAACGCACGGAAGAAATTGCCTCAATCTTTCCCTTTCATGAAGAGCGAGTACTCATTAGCGAAAGTGGTATTTGGAATATAGAGGATGCAGAGCGAGTTGCAAAAGCAGGTGCTCGTGGGGTGCTTGTTGGTGAGTCGCTTATGCGTAGTGGCGATGTTGAAAGTGCACTTCGGTCCCTACAAGTAGAGCTAGGAGGCATTCTGAAATGACGAAAGTGAAAATTTGTGGATTAATGGAAAAGGAACATGTCACAGCTGCGGTTGAAGCAGGGACAGATGCAATTGGTTTTGTTTTTGCTCCTAGTAAGCGGCAAATTACGGTAGAAAAAGCGCGAGAACTCGCGAAAGACATTCCTTCTACTGTATTGAAAGTTGGTGTTTTTGTAAATCCAACAAAAGAAGAACTTGAAAAGGCTTATCATGAAGTACCTTTAGATCTTATTCAATTTCATGGCAATGAAAGTGCAGATTTTGTTCAATCAGCTAATTATCCTTCTATTAAAGCTTTATCAATTCGAACTGAAGAAGATGTCGAATGTGCAAAGCAGTATGAAACGGACTTCTTTCTATTTGATGCACCGCAAGCTGGAAGTGGGATCACATTTGATTGGCAGCTAATGCAAGGACATGAAGTTCCACAAGAAAAAGTGATATTAGCTGGTGGGCTAAATGTAGAAAATGTAGGGGAGGCTATACAGCGAGTAAAGCCATATATGGTGGACGTATCCAGTGGAGTAGAAAAACATGGTAGAAAAGATGAGCTATTGATTCGTTCGTTTATTCAAGAGGCAAAAGATGAGGAGAGATGAGCTAATGGTACAAACAACATCGAGTAGATATGGACGATTCGGGGGACAATTCGTTCCAGAAACATTAATGACTGCATTGATAGAATTAGAAACAGCTTATGAGAATGCTAGAATAGATCCCGCTTTTATAGAAGAAGTAAATTATTACTTAAAGGATTATGTTGGGCGTGAAACCCCACTTTATTTTGCGGAACGTTTAACTCGCCAAGTTGGTGGAGCAAAAATCTATTTAAAACGAGAAGATTTGAACCATACGGGAGCCCATAAAATTAATAACACGATCGGGCAAGCTTTGCTTGCAAAACGGATGGGTAAAAAGAAAATAGTAGCAGAAACTGGTGCAGGTCAGCACGGGGTGGCTACTGCAACTGTTTGCGCCTTATTTGATATGGAATGTGTCGTGTTTATGGGGAAAGAAGATGTTCGTAGACAGGAGCTAAACGTATTCCGAATGGAGCTTCTAGGTGCAAAAGTCGTGTCAGTCGATCAAGGTTCTGGAACACTAAAGGATGCTGTCAATGAAGCACTCCGATACTGGGTGTCAAATGTAGAAGACACGCATTATATACTTGGTTCTGCGCTTGGACCACATCCATTTCCAAAAATTGTGCGTGATTTCCAACGTGTTATTGGAGTGGAAACAAGAAAACAACTAATAGAAAAAGAAGGACGTTTACCGGATGCAGTTGTAGCTTGTGTGGGTGGCGGTAGTAATTCAATCGGTATGTTCCATCCTTTTATTGATGATGAAAAGGTTGCATTATATGGTGTTGAAGCTGCAGGAAGTGGAATTGAAACTGGAAAGCATGCTGCAGCAATTGCTGGTGGAAAAGAAGGCGTATTACATGGGGCGTATATGTATGTGTTACAAGATGACGATGGATTGATCAAAGAAGCGCATTCGATTTCTGCTGGACTTGATTATCCCGCTGTTGGACCAGAACATTCTTATTTGCATGATATAGGTCGAGCAACATTTACTTCTGTAACTGACAATGAGGCGCTTGAAGGACTACAATTGCTTGCAAAAACAGAAGGAATTATTCCAGCATTAGAAAGTGCACATGCTATTCACTATGCGGCAGGCTTGGCTAAAACCATGGAGGAAGACGAAATTGTTGTTATTTGTTTATCTGGCCGTGGAGACAAAGATGTGCATACTGTTCGCGAGGCGCTTGGAGGTGCTCAAAATGACTAAAACAACATTAACAAAAGCAATACAAACTCGAGTGAATCAAGGAGAAAAAGCGTTTATTCCTTATATTATGGGTGGAGACGGTTCGTTAACAGAGCAAATTTTATTCCTACAAGAAGCAGGGGCTACCGCAATCGAGGTTGGTATCCCGTTTTCTGATCCAGTGGCAGATGGTCCGACAATTCAACGAGCTGGGGAACGAGCACTTCGGAACGGAGTCACATTGCGAACTATTTTAGATGAGTTAACAGGAATTCGAGATGAGGTGAAGATTCCGTTAGTTATTATGACGTATATCAATCCTATCTTAAGCTATGGCATCGATGCATTTGCACAAGCTTGTGTTAAAAGTGGCGTTTATGGTTTGATCGTACCAGACGTACCATTGGAAGAAAACGAAATACTAAAAGATGCATTTCAAGAAACAGATGTATCGCTTGTTCCGCTTGTTTCGCTAACTAGCCCACCGGACCGTATCGAAAAGATTGTTGCTGCTGGGGAAGGTTTTATATATGCAGTTACTGTTAATGGGATTACGGGAGTTCGAGATGGATTTGATGACTATTTAGAAAAGCATTTGAATCAATTGAAAAGAATAAGTTCAGTTCCAGTACTTGCTGGGTTCGGAATTTCGACTCCGGAACAAGTAAAATCAGTTGGAGCTTTGGTAGATGGAGTTATTGTTGGAAGCGCGATTGTGGAGGCGTTTCATCAGAAAGAGTTGGAGAAAATCCGCGAACTAGTGGCTGCATCTAAGAAGAAAGTATTGAACTAAAGAAATGGTCCTTTGATATAAAGTCAAAGGGCCTTTTTGTTGTTTTAGTGCGTCCTGTGCTTCCTAAATTACTGGTATGCAAGACATCCTAAGTATGTTATATTCCTATTAATCTGAAAATTAAAACCAATGATGATAGAATATTTATGAAGCTATTAAATAAGAGTGTTTATTGAATGGAGGAACAACAAATGTCAAAAATGCCGTCAGTACTTCAGAATCTACGTCTCCCTGTAATCGGAGCACCACTATTTATTATTAGTAACCCAAAGCTAGTAATCGAGCAATGCAAGGCAGGGATTGTTGGATCAATGCCCGCCCTTAACGCGAGACCCGCTTCCTTGCTGGATGAATGGTTGGCAGAAATAACAGAGGAATTAGCAGCTTATAACGCGAAAAATCCTGATCGTCCAGCTGCACCGTTTGCAATCAATCAAATTGTTCACAAGTCGAATGACCGCTTAGAACATGATATGGAATTGTGCGTGAAGTACAAGGTTCCCATCATTATTTCATCGTTAGGCGCTCGTGAAGAGATATTCGCAGCTGCACATAGCTATGGAGGAATTGCTTTGCACGACGTGATTAATAACACGTTCGCGCACAAGGCAATCGATAAAGGTGCAGACGGCATAATTGCAGTTGCTGCAGGAGCTGGCGGTCACGCTGGAGTAAAGAGTCCTTTTGCTTTAGTACAAGAAATACGACAGTGGTTCGATGGTCCGCTTGCTTTATCGGGTTCGATTGCTTCAGGAAGTTCTATCCTCGCAGCTCAAGCAATGGGAGCCGATTTCGCCTATATCGGCTCGCCGTTCATTGCAACAGATGAGGCCCGTGCATCTGAAAGCTATAAGCAAGCAATTGTTGAAGCAACCTCTGATGATATTGTGTATAGCAGTCTTTTCACAGGTGTACATGGGAATTATCTAAAGTCTTCTATTAAAGCAGCTGGATTAGACCCTGACAATCTTCCGGAGAGTGATCCATCTAAGATGAATTTTGGTGAAACGTCCGCAAAAGCTTGGAAAGATATTTGGGGGAGCGGCCAAGGTGTTGGCTCTATCCATGAAATTACTAGTGCAGCAAAATTCGTAGACAAACTGGATAAGGAATATTTAGAGGCAAGAGATAGACTGATTAACCTTAATGCAGTTGGGAAGATTTGAATAGGATAATAGATTAGCCTTAATATCATGAATAGCCACACTTTGATTGCAATCGTGTGGCTATATTTGTATGTGTGCAATGCATATAAGCGAAGTACCATATTTTGAATTACCAAAAAGCAATTCGTTTCTATTCCGATCAATTGAATAACGTCTGGGCATAAATAAAAAGAGAGCTAGACCCTATTGGGCAGCTCTTTCATATCACTTAGTAGATGATGAAACTTCTCCGGTACCAAATCTCTTTGCATTTCTCAGTCGTGCTTGTTCTGCTTGTATCTCTCGATCGCGTGGTTCTGCGCTCGTCTGTAGGGAGTCTAGCAAATTTCTCGTAATTATAGACACTTCCTCCACAGCTTTATGAAAACTTTCTTCATTGACTTTTGAAGGTTTATTAAATCCGGAAATCTTACGAACATATTGAAGGGAAGCTGCATAAATCTCATCATCTGTTGCGACTGGCTCAAAGTTAAAAAGTGTTTTTATATTGCGGCACATATGGTCCACCTCTATGAATGTATTTTATCTTGATTGTATCATATTGTTTCCTTCATCTATTATTTTTCAATACCAAAAACGTTTATGAAATGAGGTTTGTAAAGGATGAATATTAGAATAAGTCCCCTTAAAGATATTGAAATGCTTTCCCTTTTTTTAGAAGAAATGAATACAGTTCCGGAAAGTCATATCGGTTATTGTGGGGAAACGAAGGAGGAGATTGCCAATACGTTGAATCATGAATTTTCTGATGCAGATATCTCCCAATCTTTTGTAGTTGGTTGTGACGAGGAAAAACTGATTGGCGCTTTGGGGTTGGATATAGATAAGGAAAGCAAAAGTGCAGAAGTATGGGGACCTTTTATTAATAATGAAGGAGATTATCAACTTGCTGATAGTTTGTGGGAAAAAGCGAATGCATTATTAACTAGCGAAGTGAAAGAATTTTCATTTTTCGTAAATATAAAAAATGAGTTCGTTCAACAGTTTGCGATACATAAAAATGCTATAAATAAAGGAAATCATCTATTATTGAAAGCTTTCCGCAAAGATTTAGGTGTAGTTGATTTGGCACAGATAGAATCCTATGATTTAGCATATAAAGATTCATTTATGAGCCTTCATGAGGCAACTTTTCCAAATACATATTTTAACGCTTCGGAAATACTTGATCGATTAAGTGATCATAATCAGTTATTCGTAATAAATGATAATGAAGGAAGGATTAAAGGATACGTTTATGTCGAATCGAATCCCGAGCGTAAAGAAGGATCGATTGAATATATTGCTGTAGCAGCTGACTACCAAAAACAAGGAATTGGCACATTACTAATCCAAGCCGCTTTGTCCTATCTTTTTTCTTTCGATGAAATCGAAGAAATTTCTCTGAGTGTTGCAAAAGAGAATGATAAAGCCAACCGTTTATATAAAGTTGCAGGATTTAAGGAAGTGCATGAGCTAATTCATTATCGAATTAAGGAATAAAGCAGTTATAGTTTTTTAAGTGTTTTTTCTTCGTATTCCGTTTCATGTTTCGTATCTTGAATACTTTTCTTCTGTTTGATATCTGTTTTCGTGCCGGTCATCAAGTCGTCAAAAGGTGTGTATCGATTGGATGGAATCCGTTTCGTTTTAAACATCTTATAGCATACAAATAAGAATAAAAACAAATAGATGACAGCAAAAACTATACTCATATAACTCATATTACGCCCTCCTTTTATATACATTCTATGCAAGAGAGTGATTTACCTTTAATATAATAATCTTTTAACACAAGAGAAAAATATTTACCGGACACTATACTCGTTCAACTATTTATTGAATTTTTTAAGCAAGCTCTCTAATAGTGTATTCACTTTACCGGAACAGGACGGACAACCCCATTATTTTACAGACTTAGCATACTCCATTTCCTTTGTAAATAGAATATATAGAACTAATTATTCTATTATGAGAAAGGGGAAAGTAGGCATGGCTATCCGCTTTATCAAGATTTCGGTTGTTTATTTTGTGATTGGGGTTCTGTTAGGTCTGTACATGTCGATGGCGCACGATTATGCGTTGAAAGGTGTGCATGTACATGTCAATCTGATTGGTTGGGCATCTTTCGCATTTGCTGGGTTTGTTTATTATTTATTTCCAAGTACAAGTAGCAACGTATATGCCAAGCTTCATTTTTGGAGTGCCAATATCGGACTTCCATTAATGATGATTGCACTTACCGTCCTTATTTTAAACGGAGCAGCAATAGCAACTGTATTTACTGCGATCGGTGGGGTACTTGTTGTCTTTAGTGTGATAATGCTCGCTATCAATGTACTACAGAACGTTCGATCAGCTCGTTAAAAAATAGCATAAAAGGTCGATCTGTTGTTCTTACCAATAACGGATCGGCTTTTTTCTATGGAAAAAATACATTGTGAAATGTCTGAAAATAATGTAAAGTGAAATTCTTGTTATTAGATATTCTACAACTTTATAGTAAAAGAAATAGGGGGAGACTAATGGAAAAGCCGAATATACCATTTTTAGATAAGTGTACTATTTTTCAATTCATCGAAGAAGGGTTTTCAGATGATGAGAAATGGTGCGTTGACCATACCTATTTACTTCGCATTTCAGCGCATGGAGATGTACAGAAGTTAAAAAAACAAGCAGAAATCATTAATGAAGTGCATGCATTGGATAGCCATATACCATTTGTTCATGAAGTAGGAGTAGTGAATGAAAAAGCATATATGATACTAGATTACATAAATGGAGAGAATGGGGAAATCGCACTGCCGTTAAAAAGTGAAACAGAACAATATGAAATTGGAAGTCAGGTAGGTAAAACACTCCAGTTTCTGCACAGCGTTCATGCACCAGCTAGTCACCAAAACTGGGAAGAGACATGGCGGAACCGAGTAGAAAGACTAGCACCTCGCTTTTCTGAAATAGTGAAAGGAAATAGTCATTATGAATGTGTCCTACCTTTTATTCAGCAAAATTTGCATTTGTTAAAAAATCGACCTAGCTGCGTTCAGCATTATGATTTTCACCCAGGGAATATATTAGTAGAAGAAGGCCGATTTACTGGTTTAATAGATATGCAAAAAATTACCTATGCAGATCCAATTAATGAGTTTTACAAAATGGAATACTTTAATGTGCCTATTAGTACAGCCTATTCCAAAGGAGTATTAGACGGTTATCATGAACATCAACCAATTCCTCTTTCTTTTTGGAAACTACATCGTTTGTATGCAGCGATTCATATTGTCTCTGCTGAAGTATGGGGTCATGAAGTTGCAGCGAAACAAAGAGATAAGTTTCAACAGTACACTCGTTTTACATTAGATCAGTTCGAAGAATTTAGGTTACTTGTTCCGAAATGGTATAACAAATGAACAGACTGCTTACTTTATCCAATTGTGAGCAGTCTATTTTTATAGAGGCTAATCATTAGTAATGGGATTCCACAGTGATTTGTAGCCACTCCTTGTGCATTGTTGCTGTTGATTGGAAATGGGTTACTAGTAGAGAAGTCTCTTGGAATAAATATCCGTTATCTTTGCCAGTCCTCTTTGGGGCTGGCATTTCTATCTTTCAATCCGTATAATTTTCATTAGGTATTAAACTAAACGATTCGTAATTATCATAAGGGGGGATAAAAGTGGAGGCAGAAGATCCAAAGCAAGTTGTATTACAAGTTGGGAATGCTCTAAAAAAACTTCGTAAAGAAAAGCAATTGAGCCTCGAAGATTTATCGGAATTAACAGGCGTGAGCAAATTAACCCTTGGAAATATCGAACGTGGGGAAACAAATCCAACACTTGGTATGTTGTGGAAAATTTCAAAAGGTTTGTCGATACCTCTTATGGCATTGTTTGCAAGAGAAAGCAATGTCAATCTATCCAGGGCAGGTCAAGGGCTGAGGATCGCTGGGGATTTGAAAACTTGGATAATGGAGCCTATCTTTCAAAATGCCAGTAATGAAATTGAGATGTGTCGTACCTACTTACAACCGAACAGCACCTACCATCCAGAAAAACACCACCAGAATACGACTGAAATTGTTACAGTTATGTCGGGAAAGATTACAATTAGCGTGAATGAGGAATCCTATGAATTGAATGCGTATGATTCTATTAGTTTTCGCGCAGATAGTACACATTCCTATACAAACAATTCTAATGATGTGGTCGTTCTACATATTGTGTTGAAGTATGGGATTTAACTTCGTATCTCCCGCTAAATACACAAAATAACCCTTAATCATCCTGATGAGTGATGATTAAGGGTTATTTTGTGTAAACTATAATTCTTTTAAAAGGTTGAGTAGAATAATTTCAATAGATTTAGTTTATTATAGTTTACAATAACTAATTAAAGATATAGTATAATATATATAAGTGAAAAATATAATTCTACAGTATAAGAGGAAATTTCAAAAGAAGTTTACACTAATCAATGAATCAGCTGATTAGATGTAATTGAAGGAGGAAGCATGATGAATTTGCACAATCAATTTAGTCAAGATACAAAGTCTCCTTCTATAATTAGTAAACAATCAGCCCCTTTGCTAATTATTTTAGGAATTGTTTTTATAGCCGCTAATCTACGTGCACCTTTAACCTCGGTCGGTCCACTAGTAGGTCTTATTAGAGAGAATATGCACTTATCAAATACAGTAGCTGGAATGATTACCACATTACCATTACTCGCTTTTGCATTTTTTTCGCCTTTTGTACCTAAATTAGGTCGTAAATTCGGGGTTGAACTAATCATTCTGATTTCTGTCATCTTCCTCACTATCGGTATTATTTTACGTTCTTTATCGGGGACGGCTAATATATATATTGGAACCGCTATACTCGGATTCGCCATTTCTATTTGTAATGTACTACTACCGAGCCTTATAAAGCGAGAATTTCCGAAACGAATTGGTATGATGACAGGTGTTTATTCTATTTCGATGAACTTATGTGGGGCAATCGCTTCTGGTATTAGTGTTCCAATTGCACTTGGCTTAGGGTTCGGATGGCAGGGATCCTTAGGGGTTTGGGGGATTTTAAGCTTTGTATCCATATTGTTTTGGTTACCCCAAATGAAACATCGACATGTGCAAACATCAACAGCTCACACTCAAATAGCTCAAAAGAAAGTGAATTTATGGGGTTCTGCACTAGCTTGGCAAGTAACCTTGTTTATGGGTCTACAATCTTTGTTATTTTATGTACTTATTGCATGGTTACCTGAAATTCTAAAGGAACAAGGAATAAGTGCAGATCAATCTGGCTGGTTACTATCGACTATGCAGTTAGCTTTACTTCCATTTACCTTTATTATTCCGGTTATCGCTGGTCGTATGTCAAGTCAACGTTCATTAGTTATCTTGATGACCATTTTACTGTTAAGTGGCACACTTGGATTACTTTATGGGAGCATGAATTTGATTGTTTTATGGATAATTCTTTTAGGAATTGGCGGAGGATTTGCTTTTGGTTTAGCCATGATGTTTTTCGGCTTACGTACTAAGAACCCACATGAAGCTGCAGAATTGTCCGGTATGGCGCAATCGGTCGGTTATTTTCTTGCTGCTATTGGACCAACGTTGTTCGGTTTTCTACATGACACTACGAATAGCTGGACTACTCCACTTTTGTTATTGGTTGGAGCTTCTATACTGCTCTTTTTCTTTGGCCTTGGGGCTGCAAAAGATCGATATATAGGTTCTGCTCAATAAGTTGAAGTAAATGACTGAACTATACCAGGCCTTTTCCAGGTCTGGTATTTTTATTACTTCCCAAGTATAATTAGCACTAGATACTAAAACTAGATAATAAAAGGTGATGTCTATGTATAATTTTACATTATCGGTTGCAAAACTGGTGGTACGTTCATTTGGAAAAGTAGAAATGAAAAACGAGCATTTATTGCCAAAGGATGGCGGGTATATCGTCACTTGTACGCATAGAGGCTGGTTAGAAATTGTCATATTAGGAATGTGTGTACCAAAGCCGATTCATTTTATGGCAAAGAAAGAGCTTTTTGAAAACAAACTGATTGGGCGGTTTCTACGAAGCATAAATGCTTTTCCTGTCGACAGGGAAAACCCATCTCCTAGCAGTATTAAGCAACCAGTAAAGCTTTTAAGATCTGGTGAAGTAGTTGGCATATTCCCCAGTGGCACTAGAGCATCAGAAGGAGCACCTTTAAAAAGAGGTGCCGTAACAATTGGTAATTTATCGAAGGCCCCAATCATTCCTGCATTATATGTTGGTCCTAGGACATTAAAAGAGTTACGGAAAATGAAAAAAGCTACAATCATTTTTGGAGAACCTATATACATAAAAACAACCAGCAAAGAGGAGCTAGCTACATATACCGAGCTCTTAAATGAAAAAACTAATTTACTAGAAACACAAATTGGATAATGGAAGCTAACAAACATAGCCCAACCTTGAGCTTGAAGGGTATCTCTCTTACTTTGACTGAAAAATGCTTTTACATCTTTTGCAGTAGTAATACGCCTCAAGACTTAGACAAAGTCACTTCTCCAGACCATTTGAATATTTTCTATACACTATATAATAAGATGTATTAAGGAAATATTAAATGGGAGCTGACAAGATGAGTTTAAAAAAGATTGCAATTATATGTATATTTGTATTATTAGCTGGAGCAGCTATAAATATTATCTTAAATGTCACAGATACTTTCGTAAAAAAATCAGATGAAATTGTCATAGAAGAAACTAATTTTTCCAAGATTGAAGTTTTAGCAGACAATGCAGCTGTAGAATTATTACCATCGAAAGAAAATAAAACGATCGTATCGTTTTCAGGTAAGATGAAGAAAAAATTGAACTATCATTTAAGTGCGGATGTTAACGGTGATACATTAAATGTCGAATTAAAAGAAAAAGGTTGGCATTTTATCCAAATTGGATTTTCTTCATTAAACAATAAAATCACTATTCAAGTACCTGAAAAGGAATATAAAGAAATTAAAACAGAAATTGATAATGGTCAGATAATCATAAAAAATATGCTAGTTACTGAAGTGAATCTGGAATCTGATAACGGAAGAATAGATCTTCAAAATCTTGCTAGCGAAAATGTACGGGTTCAAACAGATAACGGGAAAATTGCCCTTAACAATGTAGAAGGCTCTATCAATGCAGAAACAGATAATGGCCAAATTTCATTAATTACAAACAACCTGGACCGAAAAATAACGTTAGAAACGAATAATGGACTTATTAGCATTCAGACTGGTCAGGAGCCGACTAATGCAACGATACTTGCTAAAACAGACAATGGTAGAATAAGCATTTTTGGTAAATCAGCAGAGAAAACGACGTTTGGAAAAGGAAAAAATATGATCTATTTAACCACTGATAACGGTATGATCACTGTCAAATAAGGTTATCAATTATTGGGGAACAACATTCATTGACGTGCATGATTTTCTTTGATAAATTTAATGTACTATCATTTAGAAGAGAATACTCTTGTATTTACAAGTAAGACTCGTCCTAATTGGGCGAGTTTTTTTCATCGAGTTGGAGGGGAACATAATAGAATGAAAAATTTAATAGTCATTGTGGGCTCTCTAATTATCGCATTTGCATTTAATTTATTTTTGGTGCCTCATGAAATACTAAGTAGTGGGGTAAGTGGAATAGCCATTTTACTTGGTTTAATCACTCCATTCGATACCGGGTTACTGAACTTCATCCTTAATTTGCCTTTACTAGTATTAGGTTATTTCAAGCTTGGGAAAAAAATTACGTTGAATACACTTGTTTGTGTAATCTCCTTATCCATTTTTTTATACTTCATACCTGCCCAATCCATTACAGATAATGTACTACTCTCTTCTATATTCGGTGGTATAATAGGCGGAATTGGAATTGGAGTAATTCTAAAATATTCAGGTACTTCAGGCGGAATGGACATTATTGCGATGATTATTTCTCGAAAAAGTAATATTCGTGTCGGTTTACTTTTAACTGGTATGAATGGGCTCATCGTACTCATCTCGGGAGCAGTATTTAACTGGGAAATCGCATTGTATACATTGTTATCCATTTACTTGACCGGTAAAATGGTGGATACAATTTACACAAACCACGAAAAGCTGACGATGCAAATCGTTACAACTTCCGGAGAAGAAATAAGGAAAGAACTACTTAGCTCCATCTACCGTGGAGTGACGATTACAGATGGGTATGGCGGTTTTACTTTAGAAAAGAAGCAGATTTTAATGATGGTAGTTACTCGTTATGAAACGATGCAGATAAAGCAAATTGTTCGTAAACATGATGAAAAAGCATTTATTAATATTTTTGAGACAGTAGAAGTAGATGGAGAATTTGCACGTAATTAAATAGTTCCAAATTAAAGAGCTTAACTTCCAATAATGGGAAGTTAAGCTTCTTTTTGTGGCTAGTCGATCAATTGGGGAAATGCGTTCTAGCCTACGAGGGGGGACTCAACTGGAACATATCTGGTTACTTGAAAATTTGAGTGGTATTTGTACAACATTCTATTCCAATTTCTCACTGCTTATAAAAAACAGCTCCTAACATTGGCGTTTTGATCAAGTAAACTTCCTATTTTAAGTATTAGTTGCTTTCACTAGTATTTTGGTTGCTCTCATGCTGATTTAGTTGCTTTCCGAATAGAATTGGTTGCTTTCAATGACTGTTGTTTGCTCTTAGCTATTTACTGGATATTAGTGCATCGTGGTTCTTCCCGATATGGGGATAGTGAGTTGTAGTTACCGACGTCCCACTACAAGTAAACTTGTTATTCTAAGAATTGATTGTTTTAATGAACAATCTGTTGCCCTTAGACATTTATTGGATTTACCCAGTCGAAAAACTGCTGCTCATTCTGCTTTTAACAAGTCGATAATTAATAATGGCTGTTTTCGTAAAGATTGTTGTTATTTAATATACTAATTTTTGAAACGTTAAGAGGACTTGCTTCGTCTAACCTGAATAATAAAGACAATACAATAGGAGGTTATCATTTATGAGTAAAATTATGTTTCTTGCATTGTCATTGGCTTTAACGTCTGTCATTCTTTTAGGTTGCCAATCAGAAGATCGCACTACAATAGACACAGATAAGACTAACACTGAACAGCAATCAGAAAATAACGGAAAATTGAAATTCGATGGAGAAATTACCAAGGTTAGCATTTCAAAATCAAAAGGAAGTAGTGCAACCATTTTTGAAGATGATGGCTCTATTGAAACTTTTAAAAGTATGATTTCAAGTGCTGTAAAAGAAAATGGTATAGCAGAAATGGCTAAACCAGAGTTTTATGTAGATGTTATCTATGAAAACGAAAACAAACAAAGTTTTTATTTATGGATAGGCGAAAAAGGTGAAAAAAGCACTTTGATGAAAACTGATGATACACACACCATTTATACGGTTTCAGAAGAAATGACTAACAAGTTAATTGATTTAATTGATTAGCAGTTGTAACCAAGACCTTGAATTGAGGTCTTTTCTAATACACTTCTTAGCATTTCAACCGTTGTATGACTGGACTTTTGGCAGGCTGAGATAAGCATTTGGCAATTTCCTTTGATTTGCGCTAGTGGCTGCAACTCCTGCCTGATGATGGGGAAAATTAAGTAGGTACCCATCTCGTGGCATTTCTTTTACGGAAATTTATTAGACTTCCTCTTAGTATGTAAGTATGTATCACCATAAAGACATTGTAGGTTACAAAAACATATTAGATAATAAGGGTAATGACAGTAACACATGGAGGGCTAATAGCAAATGAAATATCCTATACAATTCGTAAATAAAGTGATTGGTGCATTTGGTGAAGTAGGGGAAGAATGGCTAAATAATTTGGAGAGCACTATCCAACATTATTTAGAAAAATGGGATCTGCAACTGGAAGGGCCAGTTGATAACTTATCGTATAATTATGTCTTAAAAGTAATAGATGAGAATGGGAATAAAGCGATTTTAAAGCTTGGTGTTCCAAATTATGACTTTGAAAATGAAATTCGAACGCTTCAAGCATATGATGGAAAGGGATGTGCAAAGTTATTGATTGCAGATGCAAAGCATGGAGCTATGCTATTAGAATATTTACATCCCGGTAAGATGCTTAGTAAAGTGCATGATGAACAAACAGCAATCCAACATTTTGCGAAAGTTTGGACTTCTATACGTACCAGTGTTATGAAGAATGACAGTCATCCTGCTATCAGCGATTGGTTAGTCGCGTTTGATAGCTACTCAGAAAAAAATCCCGAAGAGGAGGGAGGAATTTCTCTGGACTTTATTCAACAGGCAAAGACATATTATAAGGACTTGGTTGATACTAGTAGAGGAAACGAGCTCTTGCATGGGGATTTACATCACGAAAATATTTTATACTCGGAGTCAAAAGGTTGGATGGCAATCGATCCGAAAGGGGTAATAGGGGATTCTTATTTTGATGTTATCTCGTTTTTAATCAACCAACTATTTCATCATGACAACCCAAAAACAGTATTAAAAAATCGTGTGGAAATGCTTTGTGAAGAACTCCAATTAGAAAAGGCTAGATTACTTAAAGCCGCGATAGTTATGGCTACTCTTTATGCCTGTTGGGGTGTGGAGGACAAAGATCCTGACTGGGCGGATGCTTACACATGTGCACAATGGTTTAAAGAATTTCTTTTATAAAAAAAGAAACGATTATATTTACACTTGTAATGCCAAGAGCTTTATTGTCTCTTGGTATTTTTTATTGCTTTGTAATGTCCACTCAACGAATAAACGTAGGATGATATGGAAAAGCTTTCTTATAACATGCAAAATAAAATTGGTAAAGAGGGATAAAATGGGTTTTTTTTATGAGAGAAAAAATGATCAGTCAAAGCCCACTACTCCTTCGGAAAATCAGTCTCAATCGAAGGAGTCCAATGATAAACAAATATTAACAACTAACCTTCAGGATAATATAAAAACCGTAAAGGATACGTTAGGCGATAGTACGGATATTGTAATTCGAGAGATTCGAATTGGTAATAATGGAGTTCTTAAAGCTGCAATAGTGTATACAGACGGTTTAAGCGATGGACCTTCTATACAAAATTTTATAATGGAATCATTAATGCTAGACATTAAAGAAACAGAAATAGAAAGCGAGCTAACTCCTAATCCAAACCTTATAAACACTATAAAAGATTATGCGCTAACCATGGGCGAAATAAAAGATGTTACTGATTTTGAAGAGCTTTTTACCTCACTCTTATCAGGGGATGTAATTTTTTTAATCGATGGGTATGCAAATGGGTTAACAATTGGCAATAAACATTGGGTTGAACGAGGAGTTACAGAAAGCACCACCCAGACAGTAATAAGAGGGCCAAGGGAAGCTTTCTCTGAAAATATACGTATTAATACCGCTTTAATAAGAAGGAAAATAAAAGACCCAAAACTTTGGATGGAAAGTAGAGAGATTGGAAAACGAACAAAAACGAATGTTGCAGTCATGTATATTAGCGGTATCGCAAATGACAAAATAGTCGAAGAACTTCGTTTACGACTAGATCGGATTGATATAGATGGAATTCTTGAAAGCGGCAATATAGAAGAGTTAATCCAAGATGCACAAATGTCCACGTTTCCAACTGTCTATAATACAGAGCGTCCAGATGTAGTAGCTTCAGCTTTATTAGAAGGAAGAATTGCCATTTTAATCGATGGTACACCTTTTGTATTACTCGTTCCTGCTTTATTTGTTCAATTTTTTCAATCTTCGGAGGACTATTACCAGCGCGCGGATCTAACTAGTCTTGTTCGTATCCTTCGTTTTTTTTCATTTGGAATTTCTTTACTTGCTCCAGCTTTGTTTGTAGCCGCAACTACTTTTCATCATGAAATGATACCGACCGCACTCCTTATTAATCTGGCAGCACAACGAGAGAGCGTCCCATTTCCTGCATTTATAGAGGCGCTCATCATGGAAATTACGTTTGAAATTTTACGTGAAGCAGGCTTAAGAATGCCCAGAGCAATCGGTTCAGCCATGTCTATTGTAGGGGCATTCGTTATAGGGACTGCAGCGGTAGAAGCAGGCATGATTTCCGCTGCAATGGTTATTGTTGTTTCTATAACAGCTATCGCTAGTTTCGTTTCTCCCACTTATGACATGGCGATGTCTGTTAGAATATTGCGCTTCGGATTTATGGGCCTTGCAGCTACTTTTGGGTTATTTGGCATCACAGTAGGTCTAATTGCCCTGATTTTGCATTTATGTAGTTTACGGTCATTTGGCATTCCATATATGGCTCCAATCGCTCCTTTTAATATGGAAGGACAAAAGGATACATTTATACGATTACCAATTTGGAAAATGCTGACTCGCCCACGTTTAATCAGTCAACAAAATAGAAATAGACAGCAAGATCCAACTTCCGCAAAACCAGGTCCGGAAAAGGATCAATGAGAGATGGCAAGGGGATTAGTGTATGAAAAAAGGCATCGTTATATTACTGGTTCTTTGCATCTTTCTAACTGGTTGTTGGAATCGAAGGGAGTTAAACGAGCTGGCAATCACTCTTGCCATAGGGATTGATAAATCAGATGATGAATACCTTGTTTCTGCTCAGGTTGTTGTACCTTCCGAAGTATCATTGGCTGGAGGAAAGGTAGGTTCACCAGTAACCCTCGTCCAAGCAAGAGGTGAAACTGTATATGAAGCTTTTCGAAAAATGACAAAGAGCTCACCTAGAAAAATTTATCCAGGACATCTTCGAATGCTTGTGCTAGGTGAGTCATTAGCTGAAGAAGGAATTGGCGATCCTTTAGATCTAATATCAAGGGATTGGGAATTTCGATCAGATTTCTTTGTAGTAATAGCTAGAGATTCGACAGCTGAAGAAATATTAAATATTCAAACCCCAATAGAAACCATACCAGCCAACAAATTGTTTAACACGCTTAAAATATCCGAAGAAAACTGGTCGGCTACAGCTGGAGTGAGAATAGATGAGTTAGTAGTAGATCTTAGAAGCGATGGAAAAGAAGCTGTGTTAACAGGGATTCTAGCTATAGGAAATAAGGAAATAGGATCGAGCAAAGAAAATTTGGAAACCATTATGCCTTATGCCGAACTTCAATATGATGATATAGCAGTGTTTAAAAAAGATAAACTAGTGGGATGGCTAACAGAAAATGAAAGCAGAGGCTATAATGGCATCAGAAATGAAGTAAAAAGTACGGTGGCAACAATATCTTGCCCTAAGGAAGGAAAAGCTAATTTAGAAGTTCTACGTTTCAAAACAAAACTTAAAGGCAAAGTGAAAAATGGAAGTCCGGAAGTAGATATTAATATGCACATAGATGCAAATGTTGGTGAGATAGAATGTCCAATCGATATTAGTAAGCCTGAATCCATTAAAGCTTTAGAGAAAATATACGAGAAAGAAGTGGAAGAGACAGTTAGACAGTCTATTACCAGCGTACAAAAAAAATTCGAAACAGATATTTTTGGATTTGGTGATGCTATTCATCGGTCTAATCCAAAAGAATGGAAAAAGTTGAAACATCAATGGGATGAACATTTTACTAATATGAAAGCTAATATTAAAGTAGACGTAAAGATTTTGAGAACTGGTACAGTCAATAATTCCATTACTGAAAAGGAAAAGGACAACTAATTATGCTTAAAAGCTTTGGAATACTATTAGTAGCAGCTGTTATTGTATATCTCGAAGTCCCATCTCTGGTGAAAAAAAAGCAAAAAAAAGAGCTGATTGTATTTTCAGTGCTACTTGCGATTGGAGTAGGTCTTGGTGTTTTACATAGTTTTGGTAAACCTATTCCGAACCCAACACAACTTTTAACTTTTATTTTCAAGCCATTGCATCATCTCCTATCCCGTTAAGAAAATTAGATTAAAAAGTGAGGTGGAAAAATAATATAATGCCAAAAGTAAAAATAAATTCGTATCAATTCTTAGTTTTAGTTACATTATTTACGATTGGTACGAGCATATTACTTGGTCCCTCTCCTTTAGCAGCAGAAGCTAAGCAAGACGCTTGGATTGCCGCCTTACTTGGTACGGGTATTGGATTATTAATTGTATGGCTATTTACCATAATAGGTTTTTGGTTTCCTGACCTCACTTATATTCAACTGAATGAAATTCTTTTTGGAAAATGGATAGGTAAAGCCTTATCTTTTTTATTTATATGCATGATGCTTTTATATACTACTACTCTTTTGTATCATTCCGGTTCTTTCCTTACGACGCATATGATACCGAATACGCCGATGGTAGCAACAAATATTCTAATGGCTGCAATATTAATAATGGCGGTTCGGCTTGGGCTTGAGACGATTGCTCGTTCTGCAGAAATATTTTTTGTTGTTTTTTTCCTCCTATTTTTTTTCTTAGTCATTTTCATATCACGTGAAATCGAATTTGAAAATCTTGAGCCGATATTTGAGGGAAACATAAAAACGATTGCTGAATCTTCCTTAATACTAGTCATTGTCTCTGCTGTCAATGCAGTTAGTTTATTGATGATTTTCCCGGCTTTTATCAACGAACCTAAAAAAGCTAAAAAATCATTTATCCTTGGAAGTTTAATAGGTGGATTAGTTGTTAGCATCATCACTATTTTGTGCATTTTTGTGTTAGGTTCTGACACAACCGCAAGACAAATTTATCCAAGCTATGGCTTGGCTAAAAGGATTAACATCGGGGATTTTGTGACTCGCATAGAGGCATTTATGGCTGCACTTTGGATAATCGGTCTTTATACTAAGATGGTTCTCTATTTTTACGCAAGCGTGTATGGATTGGCGCAAATTTTAAATTTGAAAGATTATCGACCTTTAACTTATCCGTTAGGAATGATCGTTGTCGTTTTATCACTTGTTATTTTTCCGAATGTTGTCTACCAACAAGAATTCGAGCGGATCACAGGACTTTATTTCTCGGTTTCCATTGGACTTCTTATACCTCTTATAATGGTAGTTGTATATGCTATAAGAAAAAAACAATTGAAAAAAGAAATTGATTCTTCTTAATTTAATCCTATTGATTAAAAAAACCCTGCCGTTTTTTAGGCAGGGTACATTATTGTGCTTATTTCACTATTAACACAGGACAATTGGCTCTTTTGACTACTTTATGGCTCACGCTTCCAAGTACCATCTCCTGCAATCCATTTAATCCTCTTGAACCAATCACAACTAATTCAAAAGAGTTATCATTTGCGTACTTAATAATGGTTGGGCCGGGTTCACCTCGTAAAATATTCGTCGTGTATGAAATATTTTGAGCATGTAATAGTTCTTGCACTGGAAGTATTTTTTGACGGCGTGAAAGATCGAGTTCTTCTTTACCTTGCGCATGCAATATTTCCTTCTTTGATTTGGAGAAATCTGCTACGTATACAATATCAACTTTACATTCAGAATTCATTGAAGCTATCTTTACAGCTTCAGTAGCTGCGCGAAGAGAGTTTTTTGATCCATCGACTGCTAACAAAATCTTTCCATACATACTAACACCTCCACGAATAGATTAATTAGAACTAGGGTTTGCTTTATTGTAAATAGCTAATTTTTGTACCATGCTTTCACTTTTCGAATCCAGTCCTTTGATGGTGACTGTATTTAGATGTTCACGATACTTTAAAACTACCTTATCAATTGCACCAACTGCTGAATCGTCCCAAACATGAGAGTGTGAGAAGTCGATGATAATTGATTTATTGTCCACATTAAAGTCAAAAGCATCTACAAAATCTTCCACAGAAGCGAAAAATAATTGACCTTCAATATCAAACTGAGTAGTACCGTTGCTTAGGTCTTTTTCTATTACTTTTATTTTGGCTATTTTGGCTACAAAAAAGACAGCACTTAAAATAACCCCTGCAATAACCCCTTTAGATAAGTCATGAGTTGCAACGACGATAATAACCGTAGTTAGCATGACAATTGCATCTGTTCGAGGAGCTTTTCGTAAGTACGTAAAAGAGGACCAATCAAATGTTCCGATACATACCATAATCATAATACCAACTAATACTGGCATTGGAATTTGGACTACAAGATCTCCTAATACAATGATTAAAAACATTAAAAGTAAACCTGCGACAAATGTGGAAAGTCTTCCGCGCCCGCCTGATTTAACATTAATCACCGATTGACCAATCATCGCACATCCAGCCATTCCTCCAAAGAAACCAGTTACGATATTAGCAATCCCCTGTCCTTTTGCTTCTTTATTCTTATTACTTTCGGTCCCAGTCATATCATCCACGATTGACGCAGTTAGTAAGGATTCTAATAAACCGACAATCGCTAGAGCAAGGGAGTAGGGGAATACGATAGCAAGTGTTTCAAAATTAAAAGGGATATTCGGAATAAAAAGTTCCGGTAAAGATTTCGTTATTCCTCCTAGATCACCAACCACTTTCATATCAATTCCAGCGTATATAGTAACCGCTGTAAGAACAATAATCGCAATAAGTGGAGCAGGTACAGATTGTACAAATCGAGGAAGCACGTACACAATGACTAATGTAATCCCTACAAAAACATATGTCATTGTAGACTCTCCTAGAATATGTGGTACTTGGGCTAAGAAAACTAGTATAGCCAATGCATTTACAAAGCCAATCATAACAGCCCGAGGAATAAATTTCATCAGCTTAGCTATTTTAAAAACACCAAATAGAATTTGAATCACACCTGTTAAAACAGTGGCTGCTAGTAAATAATCATGTCCATACTCTTTTACTAATGGAACCATTAATAGCGCCATTGCACCTGTTGCTGCAGAAATCATCGCTGGACGACCTCCGACGAATGCAATCGTAACAGCTATTAGGAACGAAGCATATAATCCAACCATCGGATCGACTCCAGCAATAATAGAGAAAGCAATTGCTTCTGGAATCAGTGCTAAGGCTACTACAGCTCCAGACAAGATGTCAGCTCTCACATTGGAGAACCATTCTCTCTTTATTTTTTCTAACACTAAAATGTTCACCTCATCTAACTTTCCATTCATTAATTTCGATAACCATCATATCAGTTTATCATTTTTTATTTTATAAATGAATATTTTTCGCTATTTAATTTACTTTTATCTTTTTTACTACGAGAGTGCAGTTACGGGTAATTACTCACAAAATAAAAGATAAAACGCTCTCAGAGCTAATTTGAAGCAACCTAGAATATGGAATTATTTTTCCTTTAAACGAGTTCATTTTACAATAAATCATTAAATTTCAATAAGGTTCCCAAATTCATATTTGGGAACCTTATTTTGTGATAAAATAGGAGAAGAAGAGGTGAAATAAGTGCCGAAAATTTTGAAGGATTTTTTAGTATATTTAACAACAATAAAAGGAAAATCGATTCGAACCAGAAAGGAATACGAATATGACATTATCTTGTTTCTTCGTTTTTTAAAAGCAATAGAAAATGATATAGATCCTACTAAAACGGAAGACATCGATTTAAAAGATTTAACTATCGAATTTATCCGTGAAATTTCATTAGAAGACATATATTTATTTTTGGAATTCTGTGAAGTACAAAGAGGAAATAGTGCAGCGACGCGAGCACGCAAAGCCGCAACGATTAAATCATTCTTCAAATATTTAAAGGGGAAAAGAAGATTAATAGAAGAAAATGTAGCCGACGAGTTAGAAACACCCAAAATCGGGAAGAAAAAGCCAATTTATATGAACCAAGAAGATGCGGAAGTTTTTATCAATGGTATTAAAAGAAATAATCATTACTATCGTAATTACGCGATGATAATGTTCTTTTTAAACCTAGGGCTCCGTGTATCTGAGTTATGTAGCTTAAACTTAAACTCGATCCAGGATAGGGTGTTGCATGTAATAGGGAAGGGAGATAAGGAACGTACAGTTTTCTTGAACAACGTATGCATTCAATCGCTTGAAGTCTATATGTTAAAGGAACGCAAATACATACAAGGAGCAAATAGCAACGAAGCATTATTCTTGTCACAAAAAGGGACGAGGTTAACTCGTCAAACAGTCGCCAAGATAGTAAAACAAATAAATGCTGACTCTGGTTTAAACAAAGAGAAATTAACTCCACATAAGCTAAGACATACTTCAGCGACGATTATGTATAAAAATGGAGCAGATATCCGTAGTTTGCAGCATATACTTGGCCATACCAGTGTTTCCACGACCCAAATTTATACGCATGTAGAAGATAAAGAAATACAACAGGTGATTGAAAATAATCCATTTAATCAATTAGGTTGAAATAATTGTATTATGTTAACTAAATGAAAAATAAACTATATTAATATTTAAAATAATGTTACAATTTAACGATATTGGATGCTATTTCACTGAGTAGTCTTTTAGAGAATTATTTTAGATTCATCTCTTAATAGAAAAGATAACGGAGCCGCAGTTACTATTTTTGGTAATGAAGAACAAGAAAATGCTTAATTTATGGATTGTAGAACGTTTGTTCTATTAGTTGGGCGACTCGTTAGTATTGCACAGATAATGGTTTCCAATGCTAGGTAGCGCTAGGTGTGTAGCTACTTTTCAAAGTTTCATTAAATAGGTTAACATAATCTTATTATGTTAACTAATAGGAGGTTTTTTTATGTTTACATACAAATTAGACGAAAAAACACATTTAAAAATGCTCGATTTACGGGACATAGAACATCTGTTCCATTTAACGATTGGCTCAAAAGACAGCTTGAGAGAATGGTTGCCATTCATCGATTACACCAAGTCTGTTGTTGATACACAAAGCTTCATCCAGTCCACGATGAAACAATTTAGTGATAACAATGGAGTACAGTCAGGAATTTGGTATGATGGAAAGCTTGCTGGCGTGATTGGCTTTCATCAAATTAATTGGAGCAATAAATCAACTAGTATTGGCTACTGGCTTGGAGATGATTATGTTGGTTTAGGATTAATGACTAAGTCAGTTAAAGCCTTTGTCGATTACGCACTAAACGAATTGGAGTTAAACAGAGTAGAAATTCGTGCTGCCGTAGAAAATACAAAAAGTAGAGCAATCCCTGAAAGACTAGGTTTCATAGAAGAAGGGTGCATTCGTCAAGCAGAGTGGTTGTATGATCATTATGTTGACCATGTAGTTTATGGAATGTTAAAGAAGGATTGGGAAGAGAGAATGTAAATCTATTTATCCGAAGAAACCCTGCTAGTTAATTTAAACAATTAATAGCAGGGTAGAAATCATAATTCAATTATAACTATAGTAATCTTGCGCATGTATGACGACGAAACCGACTGATTCATACAGCTTAAGCGCATTTGCATTTGTTGTTTCTACCTCAAGATGAACAGAGTGACCAGATGCTGATTGTTCTTTCACTACTTTTTGTATTACTTTACGGCCAATACCTTTTCTTTGCTGGGTAGGTAGAATCGAAAAGCCATAGATCCATGCTTCGCCATTTTCTTTTTTCACTCGAATTTTTCCGACCGTTTCTTCATTCACATCTATCATGTACATAGCATTGTCACTATCTCCATTGATTCTGCTTTCCATTGCGTGTGCATCTTCTCTCGTTAAACCAAATGCTTCAACATCCAATCGAACACGCATTTCTAAATCCCCTTCATTTGCTAGCCGCAAGGTGAAGCCATTAACTTCTTCCAAAAATTTTTCTTTCCACTCCATTTGATGCTCTGAGAATACATAATTTGCTCCAATTGTCTTTAAGAATAGCTTAGCTTCTGCAGAACTTGTTGGCGCATTTAATAATATTTTATTGTATGGAGGTTGTTTGGCTATCGCCATCCCTTGTTGAAACAGTTTAGAGAAATATCCCTTTCTCCGTTCATAAGGCTTCACCATACCACATACTTCTATAGTCGAACCGAACGGATATAACCCCAAAAAGGCTACCAGCTCATCATTTTCATATTGAAAAAAGTCTAATTGAGTGGATGTACGATTTCTAAGCATTTCCCAATTTAACTTCAGTTGGATGTGATCATGTGTTTCACATTCTTGCTGAAGTTGATTAATATCTTCTAATTGTTTTTCCGTTAACATAAATTACTCCTTTATCTAATGTTTGGAGGTTGAATTCATTCTCTTATATTTTACATTAGCAAAAGGGTAAAGCAAGAGTTTTCGGATAATTTAATAACCTGTTATTCGAAGAACTAACATATAAGAGATTAAAATAATAATATTATGTAAACTTAATGTAATGATTTTCTTTATGTAGCAAACGAAATACATGTTAGTAACCAGAATAAAGACAAACTACAATCGCATAGTATATTAAAATAAAATTGAAAGCAGAGGGATCACCGTGGGAAAGAAAGTATTATTATTTGGTGATATTGGCATCGATGATACAGTTGCTCTCATTTATGCAAGCTTAAATAAAGAGGTAGAGATTGTAGGAATAGTAGCCGACTATGGCAATGTATCAAGAGAGGATGCAGTTTCTAATATACATTACTTAACAAAAGTATTTGACTATCCTAATTTTATCCCTATTATACATGGGGCGGACGTACCTTTAACAGGGGAGCAGCCAGCTTTTTATCCAGAGATTCATGGAGAACATGGATTAGGACCTATTATTCCCAACGACGATCAAGAATTTGAACTCGAAAATTTTTTTGAAATAGTGAAAATCATAGAAACTTACAAGAATGATTTAGTGATCGTCAATATTGGTCGACTTACTTCCTTAGCTACGATGTTCATTCTCTACAGGGAATTGATGAATAATATAGAGGAGTATTATATTATGGGTGGAGCTTTTGGTGTACCAGGCAATGTAACAACCGTTGCAGAAGCAAACTTTTATGGGGATCCAATTGCTGTGAATATTGTGCTAACTTACGCAAATAACGTCACAATTATTCCGTTGAATGCAACGCAAAAAGCGATTGTTACACCTGGCATGGTAGATTATATTGACCAATTCGGGAAAACCAAAATCCTCAAATCATTAATGGAATACTATACACGCTTTTATCAGGAACGAGACCCGTCTCTACAAGGCGCACCTGTTCATGATGTTGTAACGTTAATGGCCGTAATGCATCCTGAAATGTTCTCTTTTCAATCATTTCCCATAAGTATCGTACTTGATCTTGTTGGTCCTGCAAGAGGGCAAAGCATTGCGGAGAATCATCACTCCAATACGCAAAAAACAAACAAAAATAAAAAGCATCGAATTGCTTTAGATTTAAATTATGATATATTCTTTCAACATTTTTTAGCCGTCATGATTGGTCAATATCTTAATGGCGATTAATATGCTTACTCAAAAACGCCATCTCTAAGTATTTCAAACTTAACCTTTACATTTATCTTCATATTCTTATACATTACATGCCATTTCTCTTTCGTTAACTTAGAGTTTCTAACCGAGCTTCTATATTTATCGCCAAAGCCAAAGATATCCGATTGAACATTTTGAGATTGAGCAATAATCCTAGATATCTCATTGGATAAATTTTTACTTACCGCATTTTCAAGTTCTTCGATTACTTTTGGATCGCCTGTGTTTATATCAGGATGTACTTCTAATAGCCTTGCTTTAATATTTAACTGCACGTCAAATTCAGGTGTCCCAGGATCTACTAATTTCATCTTTCTTTTGGAACGAATAGCATCAAAAGCTAATGGCATTTCGTTAACTTTGTTTTTCGCCAGTTTAGGAGGGATTTCATCTTCTTGTAAGATAGTTTCAAATAAGCCTGATTTAAAACTGTCTCTCATAAGCTTCAAATAAAAGCTATCTTCTACTGGAAATGCGCTTACCATTTTGCCGCCATTAAATAAGGCAACACCGGTTAGCTCGACTAATTCTTCATCCTTTTTAATGATTGGCATTGCACTATCCTTGCCCTCCATATAAAAATCGTGAGCAATTTCATGCAAGGTAGAAGAAATCATATGTTCATTTTTAATATTTTGTTCCATTAATCTATATATATGTTGTCCAATATCGTCTATATTTTTATATTCGTGTTGAAGTAATTCGGATGTTTCTCCTTCTACGACCGCCAAATAGAGCCCATTACTAACAGACGGATTTTCTAAGAGAGAGTCTATGTAAAAGTGAAGATCATCTTTTGCCACTTCTTCACCAAACAAAACGACTCGCATCTGACCGACCGTAATTTTTTTGGATAACTTTCGATTGGCTTTCATTCTATTTCCTTTACTTGTTTCGTTTTCCGTTGTAATCACTTCTACATTGCTTTGAAATTCAGGGTTTACTTCCCTAACAACCGCAGTAGTGGACATTTTTTCTTCAGTCCCAACATCATAACCGACTAAAGTGGTTAATCCTACTCGATCCAATATATTTGTTTCAGTGCAACCAACTAAAATGCTGAATAGAACAAGAAGGATAAAATAGATTTTAAACTTTCTCATTATTTTGCTCCTTCTTTGATGTAAATTTCTTTTTCAGCATCGCTATGAACAGCAAAATTATAGGATAGACAAATATAATATAAAAAGCTATATGTCCAAATTGAGTATTAATCGTATTTATTTGGGTCCTACTTTGAATAATCACTGTAGCTATAAAAACAAGAATAGAAAAAATCCAAACAAATTTCGTCCCACTGATTTTAAATACTCTTTGTGCACCGCGATAAGCAGCCCATAAATAAAGACATAGATTCGGTAAGATGATCAACATCCAAAAACAAATTGCCACAAATTCAAATCGCTCCATAAAAGGAAAACTAATAAAGCTGAAAAGAGTTAATGTTGCCCAGATCGTTTTCTCTAACTTTCCTTCGCTATAATAAGTGAGGGAGACGAGCATTAAAACTAGATAAAGGACTGTAGTGAATAACAAGCTAAAATGGACATTCTTTTTCACATTTTCTTTATCTTTTACAAAAGGATAAATGATTTGAAGTATTTCAAACCCTATAATCGTGAATGCCATCGACTTTGCGCCTTTTAATATAGAACTTATATCAGCTTCCAAAATGGGGTACAGACCTTCTGTATATGCATATTTTAAAGGAAATAATAGCATTGGAATAATCCATAAAGCGAGCATGATACTAAAAAATGCTACGCCTACAATTACCCGAAGCCCACCTGTAAACGCATAAATAGTGATTAAAAGTAAGGTTCCAGAAAGAAACCAAGTAGCTAATCCTGGAAAAATCCATGTCTGAATAACTTCAATATAATTTCGCAAGACAGAGAAAAATGCGATACCACAATACAATATATAAATAACATTAAAGAAATTTCCAATCCATTTTCCGTAAACCTCTTGATGAATTCCGTAAAGATCATTAGAGCCGTATATTTCTAATGTTTTAATCATACAAATAGCGACGATATGAGTGGCAAGACCTGCCAGAATAACGGAAATCCAGGCATCTTGTTTTGCATCTTGATATACAATGCGCTGAAAACCATGAATACCGACCCCTACTTGAGCTCCATGAACCACAAAAAAAAGTAAAGAAGCGTTAATCATATCTTTAGGACTAAAATGTATAGAGCTTTTCATTTATTCCACCTTCAGTTCAACTTTTTTCCGGTTTTACAGGTTCAGGATCGAATTTCTCTTGATCAGCCGGTCTTGTAAGAGACGCTCTTTTCGCTATTAATGGCAAGGGAAGTTTTATAATACTATCCCGCATATCTTTCAACCTTGGTGGATAATAAGGAGACAAATATGGTGCACCCAAGCTTGATTGACGTAATAGGTGAATAAGTAGAAAACAAAAGGCAAGCATAATACCATAAAATCCCCAAAATCCAGCCATTAAAATGATGGGGAAGCGTATGAGACGGATTACATTTCCCATCGTATAACTTGGCGTTGTAAAGGAAGCTAATGCACTTAAAGCAACAAAAATAAGTAATATATTACTCGTGATTCCTGCTTGTACAGCCGCTGTTCCAATTACGATACCGCCTACGATACCAATCGTTTGACCAATCTTTGTAGGTAATCTTGCTCCAGCCTCTCTTAGCAGTTCAATGATCAACTCAAGAAGTAATGCTTCAAATACAGGGGGGAAAGGAACTAACGCCCTCGATTCACTTAATGGAACTAAGAAGGCCTGTGGAATAACTTCATAGTGAAATGTGAGCGCGCCTACATAGATAGGCGTTAAAAAAACAGATAGAAAAATAGCTGTAAATCTTAATAAGCGTGCAAATGTGGCAACTTGCCATCGTAGATTTTGATCTTCTCTGCTCTCAAAGAATTCAATAAATGATTGAGGACAAACTATTGCTAGTGAGCTACCCTCGACTATGACTCCCAATTTTCCATTTAATAGACCATCACAAAACCTGTCTGGTCTTTCCGTTAAAAGCATATGGGGAAAAGGAGAAAGTGTGTTGTCATCAATCATTTCAAGAAGTACCGCACTATCTAGTAAAGCATCCACATCCACATCTTTTATCCGTTGACGAAGCGTATTTACCATTTGATCAGAAGCAAGACCGTTCATATATAGAAGTGAGACGGAAGTATGTGTACGCTTTCCGATTTTCATTTCTTCATTACACAAATTAGGACTTACTATATAGCGACGAACCAAGGAGACATTAGTGGAAAGACTTTCATTGAACCCGACTTGCGCTCCAATTACTTGTGATTCATTCTCAGGTGTTGATAAACTCCGCGATTCTCGTTTAGGGATCGGTGCTAACACCACTTGTGAAAAACCATCCACATAAATAAGAGCACTTCCTTTTACTAGCGAAGTTATTGTTTCTTCTAGCTGACTAGATATATTCACCTCTGGTATCGAAAGGGCAGGCCAAATCGCTTCTGGCGTTTCATAAAATTTATTTTGTAGATTCGTTATAATATGCTCGTTTAAAGTCTGATCATTTACTAAATTATTTATGTAAATAAGAGTTAGATTTGGTGGAATGGATTTAATGATTAGATCAGCAGGATTGTTGGTAGCATCTTTTATTAACTGAGTAAAATCGTTTTCTGAAGGAGCAATCAATTCTATATTTTCTTTGACGACATTCATTTCCTCGGATGGTTGCTGTTTCTTTTTGAAAGGTAGTTTAAATTTCATCTGGAATAGTAGCTCCTCTCATTCCTTACTTAGTTTATAGAATAGACTTTTAAGTGAATATCTATACTTATTTCTGTAATTTCTCCTGTAGCTGAATAAAAATATAAGATGCATCCACATATTGTTGACAATTTTCTAAAAAATTAAACTTGACTTAATAGTGCATACTTTATAAAATATATTGCATATACATAGAAAATTCGTGATTCGATGCGCGAACTAGAGGGGAAATAAATCCATGTTGGCTTTGTTAGGTTTTTTGATGATTGTTACTTTTTTATTTTTAGTAATTACTAAGCGGCTCTCTGTAGTAGTAGCTTTTATCGGTGTAGCAATTGTGTTTGCGCTGATTGCAGGATTTGGTCCTGAGATGGGCGAGATGATGATGGCAGGTATCCTCAAAGTTACTCCTACTGCGGTTATGATTGTTTTTGCCATCCTGTATTTTGGCTTAATGATAGACGTTGGATTATTTGATCCAATGATTAACCGAATTTTGACTCTTGTAAAAGGGGATCCATTGAAGGTAGTTTTGGCTACTGCTGTTATAACTATATTGGTAGGTTTAGATGGAGATGGTTCTTCTACATTTATGGTATCCGTTACTGCCATGCTTCCTTTATACATACGGCTTGGGATGAGTCGATTAGTGCTAGCCTGCGTAGTAGCTTTGGCAGCAGGTGTAATGAACATTATTCCTTGGGGAGGACCACTCGTTCGAGCAGCAGCAAGCCTTCAAGTGGAAGTTGCCGATTTATTTATCCCGTTAATACCCGTGATGATTGCTGGGTTATTGTGGACGTTATTTTCTGCTTATTTGTTAGGGAAGAGGGAAAGAGCAAGGCTTGGAGTAATTGTGTTGGAAGATCCAGCCACTTCTGTTGCAGAATTAGCCGCAACGACTGTTGAACAAAAAGGCGTTTCTAAAATTTATTGGTTTAATCTTTTCTTAACGATCGTATTAATGGCTTTACTTGTAATGGATATATTGCCGATTGCTATTTTATTTGCCACAGCATTTGCCATTGCTTTAGTAGTTAACTTTCCGGATGCACAAAAACAACAAGATCAAATTTTACGCCATGCAAATAACTTTGTCATGATTAGTACGATGGTTTTTGCAGCAGGGATTTTTACAGGTATTTTCAGTGGAACAGGTATGATGGATGCGATGGCGTCAACGCTCGTTTCGGTAATTCCTGAGTCGCTTGGAAGTCATATGCCTGTAATTGTTGCACTTACTAGTATTCCGATGGGTCTTGTTTTTTCTCCGGATGCATACTACTTTGGTATTCTTCCTATTTTAAGTGAAACAGCGGCTGGTTTTGGTATTGATCCAGTGGAAATCGGACGAGCTGCATTACTAGGGCATTCAACTGCAGGATTCCCGTTGTCGCCATTAGTGCCAGCTACTTTTATCCTAATTGGGTTAGTTGGAGTGAATTTTGGTGAACATCAAAAATTCTTATTTAAATGGGCTTTTGGTACTTGCGTAGTTATGACGATTGCAGCCGTATTGACTGGTGCGATTACATTATAAATATTAAAACGCTACTGCAAAAAATGCAGTAGCGTTTTTTGTTGGTTAGGAGACTATAGAAGAATTGTGCACCGAGGTACTTAGCTTTATTGGAAAACTGCAAGGGAGGTATCGGTGTCACTACAAGTAAACTTGTTTTTTTAAGAATAGGTTGCTTTTACCATCCATTTGGTTGCTCTTATGCTGATTTAGTTGCCTCCCGAATTGAATTGGTAGCTTTCAATGATTGTGTGATTGCCCTTAGCCATTAACTGGATAAAAGGCAGGAGGATATTCCATGCCTTTGTACTTAAACGAAGAATGAGTCATTTTTTTCTATATATAACAACGCTTCGCTAGGACAGGTTGCAATCACTCTTTTTACATCTTCCCTAAGTGCAGCATCGGGCAGTATCCAGGGCTTTCTATTCATGTTGAAGGTAGAGGGTAAATATTTTAGACAATTGGCTGCATGTGTGCATTTACCAGTATGAAAATAGACATCTACTTCATGCCCGTTATATTTCTTATAACCTTTCTGTAGTAAATCTTTTGTATCTTCTTCCATGAGATATCACACTTCGATCATAATCGGAAGAATCATTGGCTTCCGCTTTGTGCGAGAATATAGGAGCTGCTCCACTGATTTTTTGATGCTTTGTTTTAGTACACGTTGGTTTCTATTTTTATCTTTCATTTTATGAATAGTGGCTTGCACGGCTTCATTCACTTCGTTTATAAGCTCACCAGATTCTGGACCGTAAATAAAACCTCTGGAAATTGTATCAGGACCTGAAATAATTCTTCCGGCTGATTTGCTTATCGTCGTAACAATGACTAGCATGCCGTCTTCTGAAAGTACTTTGCGATCGCGTAGGATGATTTCACCAACATCACCAATGCCGATGCCGTCAACGAAAACATTTCCTGCGTCTACACTTCTCGTTTGAATGGCCTCATTGTTCTCAATATCGACGACGTCTCCATTACTAACAATAAAAATGTTTTCGGAATGGACTCCAACAGATTCGGCTAGTAGTTTGTGCTGATGAAGCATACGATATTCTCCGTGAATAGGGACAAAGTACTTTGGTTTCATTAGCGTCAGCATCAGTTTCAACTCTTCCTGACAAGCATGTCCTGAAACATGAAGTCCAGTAACAGTACCGGAACCATAAATTACTCTAGCTCCTAATTGAAACAAATTATCCACTATTCGAGAGATACTCCGTTCATTCCCCGGAATAGGACCTGCTGCTAGAATGACCGTGTCATCCGGAAGAACCTCAATTTGCCTAAAGTTTGAACTTGATAAACGGGATAATGCCGCCATAGGCTCACCCTGACTCCCTGTACATAGAATAACCACTTTTTCTGGATCCATCGAGTTGACTTCATTTGCTTCTATAATCATACCCTCAGGTACTTCCAAGTATCCTCGATCAATCGCAACTGCTACTACATTGACCATACTACGTCCAAGTAAAGCAATTTTGCGATTTGTCTTAATAGCTGCCTCTATAATTTGTTGAATCCGGTGCACATTGGAAGCGAATGTAGAGATGAAGACCTTTCTAGGTGCGTGGCGAAATGCTTCTTCTATATGATCTCCTACGAGCCGTTCCGAAGGAGTAGAACCTGGTCTTTCTGCATTCGTACTTTCGGATAGGAGCAGTAAAACACCATTTTCTCCTAGCGCCGCCATTTTGTGAATGTCAGGACCGTGTTTATCAACCGGGGTCCAATCAAACTTAAAATCTCCTGTATGCACGATTGTACCTTGTGAAGTATGGAAAGCTATTCCAAGACAGTCCGGAATACTGTGACTAGTTTTAAAAAAGGTTGTCCTAATCGTGCCAAACTGTAGCTCCGATTCACTATCTATTAGAAACAACTTTGTTGATCTTAAGAGGCCATGCTCCTTTAACTTAATTTCAATTAGCCCTAACGTTAAATTAGTAGCATATATTGGGACGTTTAGTTGCTTTAAGAAGTAGGGGATACCTCCCGTGTGATCTTCATGTCCATGTGTTACAATAAGTGCCCTAATTTTTTCTTGATTTTCTTTTAAGTACGAAATATCTTGGATGATTAAATCAATACCTAACAGACTTTCATCTGGAAATTTAGAACCGCAATCAATGACGATAATGTCATCATCGGATTGTAACACATACATATTTTTACCGATTTCATTTACGCCACCGAGCGCAAAAATCGATATTTTTTGATTTGTTGTATTCAATATATTTTTCCTCCACTTCAAATTCATATTCAAAGTATTACCTTTTCTACATCTTTTATAAGTGAGTTTAGATGGTTTTTATAACTAAAAATAATAATCCTCATATAGAATATTTACCTTTTTCGGAATTATGAAAAATCATATATTGTCGAATATACTAGTATTATGCTAGACTGTTATTTATATTAAAATTTTTAATCATTTTAATAATGGAAATCGTTTGAACTAGAGAAAGAGGGCGACTATATGCAAGAACAGCAGCTAGCAAGAGGTTTAAAAAACAGACATGTTCAGTTGATTGCTATTGGAGGTGCAATTGGGACAGGCTTGTTTCTAGGAGCAGGTAAATCTATTCACTTAGCAGGGCCTTCCATATTATTTGCGTATTTGATAACAGGGATTATTTGTTTTTTAATCATGCGTGCACTGGGAGAACTACTTCTATCGAATTTAAACTATCATTCTTTTGTAGATTTTGTACAAGATTATATGGGTAACATGGCAGCATTCATCACAGGATGGACGTATTGGTTCTGCTGGATCTCTATAGCGATGGCAGACTTAACGGCAGTTGGGCTTTATACGCAATACTGGCTTCCTGATGTACCTCAATGGATGCCTGGACTAATCGCACTTGTTATTTTGCTAGTTATGAATCTAGCAACTGTAAAGCTCTTTGGCGAAATGGAATTCTGGTTCGCATTGATAAAAGTAATTGCTATTTTAGCATTAATTGTCATCGGTATTTTCATGATTATTAAAGGGTTTTCAACCGATGCAGGGGCATCCAGCTTTTCAAATATTTGGGGCAATGGGGGCATGTTCCCAAATGGTATAAATGGATTTTTACTCTCCTTCCAAATGGTTGTGTTTGCGTTTGTCGGAATTGAACTTGTTGGTCTTACAGCAGGAGAAACAGAAAATCCCGAAAAAGTAATTCCAAAAGCAATCAATAATATCCCGATTCGTATATTAATATTCTACATCGGAGCACTGATTGTCATTATGAGTATTTATCCATGGAATGCGATTAATCCAATGGAAAGTCCATTCGTTCAAGTTTTTGTAGCGGTAGGTATTGCTGCAGCTGCTGGTATTGTTAATTTTGTTGTGTTAACATCTGCCGCTTCTGCATGTAACAGTGCTATATTTAGTACAAGCCGCATGCTATTTTCATTGGCTAAAGATAAAAACGCACCAGTACCGTTAACAAAATTGACTACACGTCAAGTTCCTTCCAATGCATTGTTCTTTTCCACGATCGTTATTCTAATTGCTGTGGTATTGAACTATGTAATGCCTGAAGGAGTGTTTACTTTAATTACTAGTATTTCTACCGTATGTTTTATCTTTATTTGGGGGATTACAGTAATTTGTCATTTAAAATATCGTAAAACAAGACCTGAACTAGCTAAAGTAAATAAGTTCAAGATGCCACTGTATCCATTTGCAAATTACTTAATCCTTGCTTTCTTAGCTTTTGTTCTTGTCATTTTAGCGCTTGCAGCAGATACGAGAGTTGCCTTGTTTGTAACTCCAGTATGGTTTATTTTACTGATTGTAGTTTATATGATTAGAAAAACGAAAGTTAAAGGTACTCTTGTAGAAACTGCTTCCGTTGAAAACCATTAAGAATAACTTACTAATCTAATTGTGAAATCCTCTGTCTTTTTTTAAGACAGGGGATTTCTTTTTTCTATTATTTGAACAAATTATTTTTTCAAAAGAGTGAAAGACACGAAATGAATAATGTTGGTAAGTATGCATAGAGTTAAAGGTGAAGTAAAATAAACGATTTGGTAGGTGATTATATGAATGATAATAGATCACAGGAAGGCAACAGAAATGTGGATGAAAATAGCAAAAATGAACAATTAGAACAATTTCGAGTACAAAATACAGGAAATCCATTGACAACAAATCAATCGAGAAAAATATCGAACGATGAGGACCAATTAAAAGCCGGTGTCCGCGGTCCAACATTACGTCAGGATTATGATTTCTTTGAAAAGATGACCCATTTTGTTCATGAGCCGATACCTGAAAGAAAAGTGCATGCAAGAGGGTATGGAGCACATGGAGAGTTTGAATGCTATCAGTCAATGAAGCAGTTTACAAAAGCCGGCTTTTTACAGGAGGCTGGGAAAAAGACTTCAGTATTTGTCCGGTTTTCCACTGTACAAGGGAGCAAAGGCTCGAAGGATACAGCAAGAGACTTACGTTGCAAAGGCGTTAAATTCTATACAGAAGAAGGAAATTATGATTTAACTACAATTGCTATGCCTGTACTAATCAATCAAGATGCGATGAAGTTCCCTGATGCAATGCACGCATATCAACCTGAGCCAAGGACTGGAATGCCAACAGCCGCTGGTGCCCATGATACTTTTTGGGATTATGTCGCAAATAACCAGGAAGGGCTTCATATGGTACTGTGGATTATGTCGGATAGGGGACTTTTAAGAAGTTATCGAATGATGGAATCCTGGTCGATCAATACTTACTTATTTGTTAATGATCAAGGTGTAGCCACATTTGTAAGGTTTGTTTGGAAGCCTGTCCTGGGTGTCCATTCTCTGCTTCAAGATGAAGCGCAGAAAATTGGCGGAATCGATCCGGATTTCCACAGACGGGATCTGAGAGAAGCTATTGATCGTGGTGCTTATGCTGAATATGAATTAGGTGTCCAGTTGATCGCTTTGGAGGATGAATTTAAATTTGAATTTGATGTCTTGGACCCTTCAAAATTTTGGCCGGAAGAAATTGTCCCGGTTCAGCTGATCGGAAAGATGACACTAAATCGGAATGTGGATAATGAATTTGCAGAATTGGAACAAGTGGCGTTCAACCCTGCAAATGTCGTTCCAGGAATCGATTTTTCTAACGATCCTGTCCTTCAGGGAAGAATAATAGCTTACCAAAGTGCGCAATATCATCGTCTCGGCAGTGCTAACTTTCAGGACTTACCGATCAACCGACCAATTTGCCCGTTTCATAATAATCAACGACAGGGCTTTATGAGATATCGAATCGATGTGGATCAAGTAAACTATCATTATAACTCGTTAGCAAATAATACACCGTATACGACGCCTCCAGAAGAAGGCGGATACGAATCCTATCCGAAAAAGGTAGATGGGCATGTCATACGGGCAAGAAGTAAATCGTTCGATGATTTCTTCACGCAGCCGAGGATCTTTTGGAATAGCCTAACTCCAATTGAGAAGCAACACACGATCGAGGCACTTAGTTACCAGCTTGCAAATGTAATGAGTGAATCGGTCCGCCAACAAAACGTTGATATGTTAGTCAATGTAGACAAGGAAATGGCCACTATCGTTGCGGATAATATCGGAGTTGATAGACCAAGTGGAACTAATGTACCTGTTACTACAAGTTATCCTTCCCTTAGCCAGTACAGTACACCAAGTTATGCTTATACACAAAAAGTTGGTGTATTAATTAGCAATGGCTTTAATGGGCAAGAGGTCACATCTGTACTAAATTTCTTACAGCAAAATGGAGTTTTTATGGAGATTGTTAGTGAAAGGCTTGGCATAGTAACCGGTGATGACGGAACACAAATCCAAGTCAATAAGACTTTCCTTACGTCTAGTCCTTATTTAGTTGATTCCTTTTATGTGGTAGGAGGTAATGTAGAAAATAAACCAAAGCTAAAACAAGATATTAAGTATTTCGTGAATACCGCATATAAAAACTTTAAACCAATTGGTGTTGCCTCAACAGGACAGTCTTACATTAAAGCTTCTGATAAAAATAATCTAGTAGGTGTTATTTTTGCGAATAATAATCCAAACTTTAGCAACGAATTTGTCTCTGCAATTGCTCAGCAACGTTTTTGGGATAGAACATAATGTGATGTGAAACTACTAACCGATCTTTCCTTTCTCTAGGAAAAATCGGTTTTTTTATACGACTAGCGGGCTTCCTAGTTATTAAGGGGTTGAGATACAACAAGCTTTCGCTATAACTGGACATTGATATCTTTTTAACATTAGCTCTTGTTGCTTGGATAGAAATAATGAAAAGAAGGTTTAGGAATACAAAAGCAATCTGCTGGGTAAACTAATTCTAGAATAAATATATCTTTTATAGTGATATTTCAATTTAAAATAGGGTAATGATAGATAAAGTACCCCAAAGTGCTTTACATACTTGGAGAGTGATCGGATGAAGATAAAGGGATTTAGTATTGTTTACGAGTTTTTTATCTTTCTATTAATCTTATTATATTTAACAATAACTATCGCAGGATATACTGGTAGTGAAATCCTAGAAGCTAAACAAATCAAATGGATAGATTATAGCCTCATCTTCTATTTTTTTATAGAATACATAATCAGATTATCAATCGCCTCCGATAAAGGGAAGTTTGTTAAAGAAAATATATTTGACCTAATAGCTATCATCCCTTTAGATGCTTTTTTTAAAGTGGCACGTTTAATGCGTCTAGTCCGTTTGTTTCGAATAATGAAGGTTTCTAAAACGTTACAAGGTATTTTCAAATCTGGTGGCTTAAACTATGTATTTGCTTTCACTCTCATCGTATTAACATGGGGCGCTACAAGCAATTTTATATTAGAGAAGGGGCATAATCAGAATATCAACAGCTTTTTAGATTCTATTTGGTGGGCAGTTGTAACAGTCTCTACTGTAGGATACGGAGATATTTCCCCCGTTACTATGGGAGGTAGAATAATAGCAGGAATTCTAATGTTAGTTGGCATTGGATTGATCGGCTCTATCACAGGGAGTATGGCTATGTATTTTTCAAACCTTGAGCGCACAGTGGAGAGGGACAATAAAGCCATAGAAGAAAATGAGGACGATTTTGTACCATATATTACTCGACGGTTAGCAAAAATCGATATGTTGGATGAAGAGGAAATAGAACACCTCATTGACTCAATAAGAATTCGCTATAAGAAAAAAGGAACCATTCGAGATGATCAAATGACCAAAGCAAATGATACGATGGGAGGAAGTACAAATGGTATGTCAAAAATGTAAAGGGACAGGTAAGATCAAAATATTCCTTCCCTTACCGATGGATATAAAATGCCCAGTTTGTAAGGGAAGAGGAATTGTATAAAATTCCTTTCGACAGAACTAGATTCTATTATATCTGCTAGTTACGGCATACGTTCTTAGGAGTAAAACATTTCATGCATCGATCTTATAACCTTTTTCAAAATAGAAATTAAAACTTTTCAAAGCAGAAAATAGTAAATGTTTCTAAAAAAACAATTGTCAATGTTAAGAATATTTGATATGTTTGAATAGAAAATTGAATAGGTGTAGAAATAGGTGCCGTATAGAGACTAACTATTCGGCTTAAAAGGGAAGTTCGGTTAGAGTCCGACGCTGTCCCGCAACTGTGTATGGGAGCGATTCGAAAATGCCACTGTTTTCTTGAATAGAAAATGGGAAGGTTCGAAGAGCATTGATCATAAGCCAGGAGACCTGCCTATTTTAGCATGCATCGATACCTACGAGGATAGGGGGTGTTAAGTGCGAGACTAATGGGTGTGTTTTCTCATCAAACATGTTTATTTAAGTATTCCTTCGTGCCTTAACAACTTCTTATAAGAAGTTGTTTTTTTATTGTCTATTTTTATAGACAATCGACATGAACATAGATTACTTTCTTTCGCAACCACAAGGTTTGTAAGGGCTTTCAAATGGAGAGAAATAGAAAAAGGAAACGGGAGGTATTGAAATGGAAGCAGTAAAAGATTTTTATCCAGGTTTAGACGGCGTGGTGGCAACAGAAACAAAAATTTCCTTTTTAGATACGGTACAAGGAGAAATCGTTATTCAAGGTTATGACCTAATTGAGTTATCCAAAACAAAAGAATATCTGGACATTGTTCACCTGTTACTGGCAGGAGAACTTCCAAGTGTAGAAGAAAAAACAACTTTAGTAGAAATATTAAAAGGGGAATATGATCTACCAAACGAAATCCTAGATGTCTTTAAGCTTTTACCTGCTAATACACATCCTATGGACGCTTTACGCACAGGACTGTCAGCTTTAGCAGGATTTGATCAACAAATCGATGATAGCTCAGTAGAAGCAAATATGAAAAAGGCTTATAAACTATTAGGGAAAGTTCCGAATCTCGTTGCAAATAGCTATAGAGTCTTGGAGCAGCAAGATGTAATAGCACCACTTCCGGAATTATCATACAGCGCAAACTTTTTTTATATGATTACGGGTAAAAAACCTACCCCGTTAGAAGAACAGATATTTGATCGTTCCCTTGTTTTGTATAGCGAGCATGAAATGCCTAACTCTACGTTTACTGCACGAGTGATCGCCTCTACAAAATCCGATATGTACGGTGCACTTACTGGAGCAGTCGCTTCTCTAAAAGGAAATTTGCACGGCGGAGCGAATGAAGCGGTTATGTATATGCTGCTAGAAGCAAAAACGGTAGCAGAATTTGAAAAGGTGCTGGAAACAAAATTGGCTAATAAAGACCGGATTATGGGATTTGGTCATCGAGTTTATATGAAAAAAATGGATCCTAGAGCAACCATCATGAAAGATGCTTTACGTCAATTATGTGAGATAAAAGGAGATGATCTTCTTTATCAAATGTGTGAAGCAGGGGAAAGAATAATGGAGAGAGAAAAAGGCATTTACCCAAATCTTGACTATTATGCAGCACCGGTATATTGGATGCTCGGTATTCCGATTCCTTTGTATACGCCAATTTTCTATAGTTCTAGAACAGTAGGTTTATGTGCGCATGTGATGGAGCAGCATGCAAATAATCGCTTATTCCGACCGAGGGTACATTATACAGGCGAGCGACGCGCCATTGTTATAAACCAATAGACAAATAGTAGTTTAAAGCACGCCGCCAAATGGATGTTCTGCAAAACATCCATATCAATTTTAAACCAATATCATTCGAAAGGAAAGATTAACTTGTTATCTATAAACGAGCGAACGAAAACAGATATTTCACTAGAGGAAATAGCAGATTACGTGCTGCATAGAGACATTGTTAGTGAGGAAGCTTTTCAAACAGCACAGTATGTCTTATTAGACACGCTTGGATGCGGCATTCTAGCACTCAATTACCCGGAATGTACGAAGCTATTAGGACCAGTTGTGCCGGGCACGGTTGTTCCAAACGGCACAAGAGTACCAGGTACCTCTTTTGTCCTTGATCCAGTAAAAGGAGCTTTTAATATTGGCTGTATGATCAGATGGCTAGATTTCAATGACACTTGGTTAGCTGCTGAGTGGGGCCATCCATCAGACAATCTAGGTGGAATCCTTGCTGTTGCCGATTATTTATCACAAAAAAATGTGGCAGAAGGAAAAGAGCCTTTAACAATCCAATACGTGTTAGAAATGATGATTAAAGCACATGAAATCCAAGGCGTACTAGCACTAGAAAATAGTCTAAATCGAGTTGGGCTTGACCATGTTTTATTCGTCAAAATTGCCACAACTGCGGTTGTAACGAAAATGCTTGGAGGCTCAAAAGAAGAAATCGTAAACGCTCTATCCAATGCGTGGTTGGATAACTCTAGTCTACGAACATACAGACATGCTCCAAATACCGGTTCTCGGAAATCATGGGCTGCAGGAGATGCAACAAGTCGCGGTGTACATTTGGCGATGATGGCGCTTAAAGGGGAAATGGGATATCCAACAGCTCTATCAGCACCGGGCTGGGGCTTTCAAGACGTCTTATTTAATAAACAAGAGCTGAAACTTGGTCGTCCACTCGATTCCTATGTAATGGAACATGTATTATTTAAAGTTTCTTATCCTGCGGAGTTCCACGCACAAACAGCAGCTGAGTGTGCTGTCAAGCTTTCCCCATTAGTGAAGGACCGCTTGGATGACATTGAACGAATCGTCATCACAACACATGAATCTGCTATTCGTATTATCGACAAAACGGGACCCCTTCATAATCCGGCTGACCGTGATCATTGTTTACAATATATTACCGCGATCGGTCTGATAAAAGGAACTATAACGGCAGAGCACTATGAGGAAGAAACGGCAACAGAACCTATAATCGATCAACTAAGAAATAAGATGGTTGTCGTGGAAAATAAACAATACACACATGATTACCTCGATCCGAGCAAGCGCTCAATCGCCAATGCAGTTCAAATTTATTTCAAGGATGGGACATTAACGGAAAATGTAGAATGTGAGTATCCTTTAGGACATCGTTTCCGCAGAGAGGAAGCTATTCCACAAATTAAAGAAAAGTTTTCGCTTAATATTCAGACGCACTACCCAGCGAAACAACAGCAAAAACTAGAAGAAATTTGCTATGACTATAAGACATTATCAGAAATGAAGGTACATGAATTTATGGAGCTGTTTCTACTTTAAAAGGAGGAATTTAACATGGCTTGGATAGTAGATCAAGACTCTACACAACAAGAACTAGCGGAACAATTTCGTGCTTTAATAGCAGGCGAGCATATTTTGCAAATTCCTGGGTGTCATGATGCCATGGCCGGGTTAATAGCAAAAGAAGTAGGGTTTTCCGCACTATATTTATCAGGAGCGGCTTATACAGCTAGTAAAGGACTGCCTGATTTAGGGATCGTCACGTCTACGGAAGTGGCTGAGCGCGCGAAAGACATAATTCGTGCGACAAATCTACCTCTCTTAGTAGATATTGATACAGGATTTGGTGGAATATTGAATGCTGCTAGAACTGCCAAGGAGATGCTTGAGGCTAGAGTCGCTGCTGTTCAAATCGAAGATCAGCAACTACCGAAAAAATGTGGGCATTTGAATGGAAAGCAGCTTACTTCTACCGAAGAGATGGTGCAGAAGATTCAAGCGATCAAGGAGGTCGCTCCTTCATTAGTAATCGTTGCACGGACAGATGCTCGAGGAGTGGAAGGATTAGATGCTGCCATCGAACGAGCAAGCGCATACGTGGAAGCAGGGGCGGATGCCCTATTCCCAGAAGCACTCAAATCAGAGGATGAATTCCGTCAGTTTGCTAGAAAAATCCCTGTTCCATTGCTCGCAAACATGACAGAATTCGGTCAAACTCCTTACTATACAGCGGAGCAGTTTGAAGAAATGGGCTATAAAATGGTCATCTATCCAGTTACGTCACTTAGAGTCGCTGCAAAGGCTTACGAAACCATTTTTCAATTGATTAAAGAAAAAGGCTCACAGCAAGAAGGAGTATCGGATATGCAAACAAGAAGCGAATTGTATGAAACGATTTCCTATTACAAATTTGAAGAATTAGATAAGGCTATCTCGAAAACAATATTAACTAAACAACAATAAAGAGGGATAAAGCTGTTTCGACAGCTTTATCTTCATTAAGTTAGGAGGCTAAGGATGGAAAAACAATTGCTCCATGCGCAGAACCTCTTTTCTCTGGAAAAAGACACGCATGCTAATATATTTACTCCAGACGATTTCACGGAAGAAGATCATCTTATAGCAAAAACGACGGAGTCATTTATCAAACAAGATGTGATTCCTCACTTATCTCAATTTGAACAACATAATTATGCTTTAACGAGCAAGTTGTTTAAAAAAGCGGGTGATCTAGGCTTACTCAGTATCGAAGTTCCCGAAGATTATGGTGGTTTGTCATTAAATAAAAAAACGTCGGGACTAGTCGCAGAAAAAATGGGCCAAAGTGGTTCTTTCAGTGTTTCCTTTAATATTCATGTAGGCGTTGGAACCCTTCCATATGTTTATTTCGGCACAGCAGAACAAAAGGAAAAGTATTTGCCAAAGTTTGCTTCAGGACAGTGGATCGGTGCTTATGCCTTAACAGAACCTAGTGCAGGTTCTGATGCTTTAAGTTTAAAAACGACGGCTGTTTTGCAAGAAGATGGCACATGGTTATTAAATGGAGAGAAACAATGGATCACCAATGCAAAAGTGGCAGATGTCTTCGTCGTATTTGCCAAAACGGTAGATGGAGTCACTGCTTTTATCGTAGAGAAATCCTTTACTGGTGTATCCACAGGACCAGAAGAAAAGAAAATGGGGATTAAAGGTTCATCTACAGCGACGCTTATTTTAGATAATGTAGTTGTTCCAGGTGAAAATTTGTTAAGTGTAAGTGGGAAAGGTCATCAAGTCGCACTTAACATATTAAATATGGCAAGACTCAAGCTCGCTTTTGCCAACATTGGAACTGCAAAGCAAGCAACCCGGCTTTCAATCGAGTATGTAAATGAACGAAAACAATTCAACAAACATTTGGCTAACTTTACGATGATTCAAGAAAAAATAGCTAATATGGTTATCTCTATATATGGTGCAGAAAGTGCTGCTTACCGTACAGCCCACAGTATCGATGAATCTCTAGAAGCAATCGAGAGTGATCAAGAGATTCCTGCCGTATTAGCCAATTATGCAATTGAATGTGCGCTAAATAAGATTAATAGCTCCGAAATATTAGATGAAATTGTAGATGAAGCGGTACAAATTCACGGTGGCAATGGCTTTATGCAAGAATATGAAGTAGAAAGTCTTTACCGAGATGCAAGAATCAGCCGTATTTTTGAAGGGACAAACGAAATAAATCGTTTAACTATTTCTAAATTAATCTTGAAAAAACAAGCAGAGCTTATTTCAACTGCTTCGTTAGTGGCGAGTGAATCTTCGTCTAGACCAAACCGTAATTTCCAATATATTATTCTATCACTAGAGTTACTACAAAAAGTTCTGATAGCCTTTTCTAAGACAACTTTAAACTTAGAACAAGAACAAGAATACTTGCGACTTCTAGCTGATATGACAAAAGATATTTATGTAATGGAATCTTCCTATTTACGCTTGGAAAAATACTTAAGAAAGACCGGGATAGCCGAAGAAGAAACAATTCACCAATTGATTACTTCTGTTATTTGCGAGGAAGGTTATCGGAAAGTAGAAACGGCCGCTGTTACGATTCTTTCTTCATTAGAAATAGAGGAACAATTGCGAGCGGTTATGCTACAAGACATCAAACAACTGTCTGTCCCACTATATAGCAATCTATTTATTAGAAAGCGAAAAATTGCAGAAGTAATGATAGGGCATGGTCGATATTTCATATGAATAGGAGTTGTTCGGATGAGAAAGATAGGCTTTGTAGGGCTTGGAAACATGGGTTCACCGATGTCGCTCAATTTGATCGCATCTAATTTTGACGTGTACGGAGTTGATTTGAATCAAGAGGCTTTGCTTCATTTTGAGAAAAATGGAGGTAAAGTAGGCTATACCGTCGCACAATTAGCAAATATATGCGATGTTATTTTTACGAGTCTTCCCTCAAACGCGGCAGTAGAAACAATCTACTTGGGTGAACAAGGTCTAATCGAGCACGCTCATCCAAACATTCTATTAATCGATACAAGCACTGTTTCTCCCGAACTCAATATTAAAATTGAACAAAGCGCGAAGCTAAAAGTCGTTGATTTTCTTGCAGCACCCGTTAGTGGCGGCGTTATTGGAGCCATTAACAAAACGCTCACTTTTATGATTGGTGGTCCCAAGAATGTTTTTGAAAAGGCATTGCCGGTTATTAATCTACTAGGAGAAAATATCTTTCATGTTAGTGAGAAGATTGATAGCGGTACCGCTACAAAATTGATCAATAACTTGCTAATTGGCTTTTATACGGCGGGAGTAAGTGAGGCGCTTACCCTTGCCAAAGAGAGTCAACTAGACCTAGATAAATTGTTCGATATGTTAAATGTCAGTTATGGGCAAAGCAGAATTTATGAACGAAATTATAAGAGCTTTATCGCAAGTGATGATTATGCGCCAGGTTTTGCTCTTAATTTATTAAAAAAGGATATGGGTTTTGCATTGGAGCTTGCAGATAAAAATCATGTCGATTTGCCGGTAAGTAAAATACTTTACGGCATGTATGAAGAAGCAGATAAAAGTGGTCTGGGAGAAAAGGATATGTCTGTCCTTTATAAAAAAGTTAGTAGCCAAACACCATCTATTTCATAAAAGACAAATCAGTCTGGATAAGGCACCAATTATCAATCCCTTTTGTAAATGTTTTAATGCAAAAGGGATTTTTAAACAAATTCATAATTATTGGAGGTAATGATCAATGGAATCCACATATACAAAGGTTACGAAGGATAATTTTATTACGACGGTAGAAATCAATAATCCTCCAGCCAATACTTTATCTTCTTCTTGCATAGAAGAGCTAAGACTAGTATTTAGAAATCTTTCAAATGATGAGGAAACTAGGGCAATTATTCTAACGGGGGCAGGTAAGTTTTTTGTCGCTGGAGCAGATATTAAAGAATTTGTTGCAGCACTAGGTGATGAAGAAAAAGGTCTAGCGATGGCTAAAGCAGGTCAAGATCTATGTAATGAAATCGAATCGATGAACAAACCTGTTATCGCCGCTATAAATGGAGCAGCGCTTGGTGGAGGATTGGAGCTTGCAATGGCTTGCCATTACCGAATTGCTGCAACTTCAGCATTTGTTGGATTACCAGAATTGAAACTAGGATTACTGCCGTCATTTGGAGGCACTTATCGTCTGACAAAACTGACAGATGTTTCAACAGCATTGAATTTAATCTTAACGAGTAAACAATTAACAGTAGATGAAGCAAAAGCGCATGGGATTGTACAACTAGTTGTGCCCCAAGAGGAGCTTTTAAGCACTGCTCGTACGATTGCACAATCATTTATCGAAGGAAAAAGCATGACTAGTATCACCAAAGTGATAGAATGTATTGTACAGGGTAGCAAAGAGAATTTACAAGATGCTTTGGAAAGAGAACGAAGTAAATTTGCTGAGTTATTTTTGACTGCGGATGCAGATGAGGGAATAAAAGCTTTTATAGAAAAAAGAAAACCTAGTTTTATTCATGCATAAGGGGGACATTATGACAAACGAAGTTCTATTTTCAATTAATAATAATGGAGTAGCAACCATCACACTTAATCGACCAAAAGCATTAAATTCCTTGTCTTTTGAAATGGTGAAAGAACTAAGGGCAAAACTGGAGGAATGGCAAACCGACGACAGTATTTGTCTTGTTGTTTTAAATGGGGCAGGAGAAAAAGGTTTTTGTGCCGGTGGAGATATAAAAGCACTTTATCAATCGAATTCTAGTGATGTCGCATATCAAGAAGCCAAGCAGTTTTTTAAGGTAGAATATGAAGTTGATCGATTAATATATTCATTTCCAAAACCAATTATCGCTTGTTTAGACGGAATTGTGATGGGGGGAGGAGTTGGCCTATCCTATGGTGCAAGTCACAGAATAGTGACAGAGCGAACAAAATGGGCTATGCCTGAAATGAATATAGCCTTCTTTCCTGACGTGGGGGCTGCCTATTTTCTCAATAAAGCACCTGGCTACTTAGGCCGTTATTTAGCTTTAACGGCAACTGTCATTACAGCACCGGATATTTTATTTATAAATGCAGCGGATGGATATATGACTCAAGAGGCTCTCAGTGAGTTTATTATGACGGTAAATAAAACAAACTGGCATGAGCGATCTATTGAAAATACGCTTCAAGATTTGATTGAGAATTATGCTACTTCTCCTAAAAAAGCAAGCAATCTTCAAAGTCTAGAAGAACGTATAAATGAGCATTTTGCTTTTGATACAATAGAAGGTATTATATCGTCCTTAGAATCGAAAGATGATGCTTTTGCCGAGGAAACAAAGAAAATACTTCTGTCCAAATCTCCTTTTTCTTTAAAGATTACATTAAAGCAATTAATAGACGGGCAAAATAAAACAATAGAGGAATGCCTAGCAACAGACTTAACATTAGCAACTAATTTCATGAAGCATACTGATTTTTTTGAAGGCGTACGCACTGTTTTGATCGATAAAGAACAAATGCCGCAATATACGTACAAAAAGTTGGCGGATATATCGGAAAAAGTGGTGAATGACTTTTTCAAACCTATTTGAAATATTATAATTTTAAGCAATTGAGGGATTAGTTCGGTTTTCCTTCTTGAACAAATACTCGAATGCTTGGCAACAGAAATAGCCCAGGTTCTAAGAATGATAATAACTGATGGATATTAGTAGAAAAGTACTTTCTACATTTTTATTTTAAATAGTAGATAAGTAATTTTTCTAATGAATGAAGGTAAATTATACTGAAATTTATCATGTTCTATTAAGGAGTACCTTCATGCATATTTCAGCAAGTGCTAATACAAGCACTCAAGTATTAAATAGTACATCTGTCTTGGCTGCTTTAGAGTCTCATTTAGCTATGATAGAATTTAATTTGAATAGAGAAGTTATTTGGGTCAATGAAAACTTTGCCAAGGCTATGGGTTATACAGTTAAAGAACTTAAGAATTTCCAGCATAAACAATTTTGTACCACAGAATTCAGAAACAGTAGACAATATAATGAACTATGGAATAATCTCGAAAAAGGAAACAAGTTTCAAGAAAAAATTCAACGGATCAATAAAGAAGGAAAGACAGTTTGGCTTGAGGCTACCTATATACCAATTATAAATGCTGAAAAAGTCCAAGCTGTTCTTAAGATAGCAACTGATATTACAGAACGTGAAAACAATACAGCAAAAATCATTTCTCAATTAAAAGATATGCCCAAAGAATTAGTTGATTTAGTTGTAATGAATTCTAAAGAAAAAATACTGGCAGTTGAATCACTGGAAATACAGACAGATTTAATCAGCGAAACATCTAAATTCATTCGAACTATTTCTTCACAAACGAATATGTTAGCAATAAACGCAGCAATCGAAGCGGCTCGGGTAGGAGAGCAAGGGAGAGGTTTTAAAGTCGTTGCTGATGAAGTCCGCAGGCTGGCCAATAATGTAGATAATGCCATTAAGAATATCAATGAAAATGTAGAAAATATCACGAGCGATGTAAGAAAAGTAGCTATAATAACAGATAATTTGCAAGAAATAGTATTAGAAACCCAATTGCAATTTAATAAAACAATAGAAAATTTTGAAGTGCTTGCATCGGAGAAAAGTTAAGGAACACTTTTTACATTATTAAATAAATGTAATAATTAGGGGGAAACTGAGAAAAAATTATATTCTCAGTTTTTTGTTTTTGATTTCCAGAACATTTGTTTGTATAATGGGAGTGAAGCTATTCTGGAGGGAAAAATCATGCCTAGAAAACGGGGTATTACAGATGAAATGATTATAGAGATGTATAAAAGCGGAAGGACCCATAAAGAAATGGAGGAGTTATTTGGACTATCTTCTGTTGCAATACTGAATGTAATCCATAAACACAATATACCTATTAATAGAAAGCAATATTCAGGTAGACCAAGAAAAAATTATGTGAATGAACATTATTTTAAAGTTTGGTCCCATGAAATGGCTTGGGTTTTAGGGCTGTTAGTAACAGATGGCCATATTAATAAAGGGACCCATACTATTAATTTCTCCCAAAAAGACGAAAGAATATTGCAGTTAATAGCAACCTATTTAGAAGCTGATTACGTGTTAGCTCCATATGGAAAAACTAAAAAGACCCCAACTTTAATAGTGAATTCTAAGATTATGAAAGAAGATCTTGCTATACTAGGAATAACTCCAAATAAATCATTAACAGTTCCTTTCCCAAAAATACCAACTGAATATTTAGCTTCCTTCGTACGAGGAGTAATTGATGGAGATGGTTGGGTAGAGAATAGGGGATATTCAACTACCGTTACATCTGCAAGCTTAGAGTTTGCAAATGCATTATTAAATCTATATCAAAGCTGGTATTTGAAATCTGGCATATTAATTCAAACTACTATAAACCAAAATACTATATACCGGATATGGGTAAAAGGGAAAGCTGATGTAGCAAAGCTGTCAGAAGTCGTATATAGAAATGCAGATACAGAAAACTTTCATATTTATAAAAGGGTTTTTATGTCACAACATGCTCAAAATCCATATTTAATTGAAGATACGAACGATCCAGCAAGATGGAAAATAAATAATGGCAAAATAGTTCTTATACCAAATAGTTCTCGAATAGGTTATAAAAGTAGAATTAGTCAATCAATTTTAGACAAATTAAAAATACAAGCTGCAAATAATAACACCTATGTAAACTATATGATTGAGCGTGCGTTAAAGTTATTTTTAGAGAAAACAGAAATCACTTTTACTAGAAATCAGAAACCAAAAGATCGTGTGGAATTCAGTTCTACTTATGATAAAGAGCTTATAGAGCAAGTTAAATTATTTGCCAAAAGTAAAAGAGTGCCTATAAATGAGATTATTGAATATAGCATTCAACATATTGATTCTGATATGTGGTAGAAGAGGCTTAGAAAATATAGCCTTTTTTTCATTTTTCTTTTTTAGTTAACATAATATATATTATATCAAGCTACGTTTCAATAAAGAAGTATACTTGAAACAGTGAGATATTTGAAAGAATTTATTAAAAAAGCTAATTTATATGTTTAAAACCCAACCCTTAAGAAAACGCATTTTCTTTCAAATTCTTAAAATGTCTCATTTTATTTGCTTTAATTCAATATCTGATCCATCTTACTTAGCATATTTAGATTGTTTAACATAACAACATTATATTAGCTTGTTATAATCTGATTATTCCTTTGATTTTTCTCACAATTACATTCTTTCTAAAATGTCACTTGATTCCTCTCACTAAATCAATCTCTCTGCAATTAGTAGTCGCTATTTGCTTAGTTACCTTATTTAAACATTCACTTAAACTAATTCCTTTAATTGGGATACACGATTATCTAACTTCTCTATGCTTCAAGTGCAGCATATCTTCCCCATCCAAAGCATCTTTCTTGCTTTTTCCTTGTTTCAGCAAATTCACTACACAATTTCCATGATTCCTAAATGACTAAGGTTAGGAATATGCACTTATAAAATGCATGTACAAGAGCCCTATACTTCTCTTTTTAAGCCCTCAAAAAGCAATCTATGTGAATAGCCTTCTAATGTCTCATTATTTATTGGAGTTCTTTAAATATCACTATTAAAAACCCAAAATTGAATAATACCTAAACTACACAAAGTAGCTATTTAACCAGATTGCAATATTCCCAAATAAGAAGTAAATGTTATCTTTCAGTTATTTGATAGTTAAATGAACTATATCAATATTTAACTTGTTCATATGTTACAGAAGCAAGGTTTAAATTAATCCCTTTTTCAACCCTGCCAATAAATAGGAAAGGAGATTATACAATGAGTCAGCGGAAATACTGCGAACAATCTGAGAGTTATTATCCAATGGGGATGGAACATCAAGCTAATCGTTGGAGCGATGATTATTCTAATGATGCAATCGTTTTAGAAGACATCGACCAGCTCTCTTCCGTTCATCAAGAATCAGATGAATTAATATGGATTAGAAATTCCTGCAACATCAGCGTTCAGACCACAGATACTCAAGCAGCGGTTTCTCTTCAAGTAGGCCTACAACTTGCTATTGCTTTAGTTGTAAGTATTGCAATTGGCGATAGTGACCGTAGCCATGCTGTTGCGCAAGACATCTTCCAACAATTTAATGACGAACAAACTAATAAACAAGTAATCTATATTGATAACTCGAAAGACGTTAATATCGTAACTACTGATACAGATTTATCAGTCAATATACAGGTACTTTTAGAAGTTTTGGTTGCATTAATAATTAAATTAGATGTTCTTTAATGAAAAAAGAAAAAACGAAAAGAGGTGAAATAATGAGTAAAAGCAAATGGAGAGCATTAGATCATTGCGATGACAAAGGAAAAAACAACGATGCAGATGTTCAACAAAATGGAGAACAAATTGTGACCACTAAACAGCAATCTAAGGAATGGATCATAGTAAGGGATTCAGAAGGTGTTGATATTCAAACAACGGATACTCAAGCAGCATTGTCATTGCAACTAGGTATTCAAGCAGCAATTGCAGCAGTTATTAGCCTTACTATTGGAGATACAGCTCAAGGTAGAGCGGTAACTCAAGATATGAAGCAATTTGTAAAAACAAAACAACAAAACGTTCAAAAAACGATAGTTGAGGGATCAAGAAATATATCAGTTACAACAACTGACACCGATGTGGCAGTGAACATCCAAGCAATGCTTCAAATTCTTGTTACATTAGTAGCTAAGTTAGACATTCTCTAATATATTTTGCAACACAAAATAAACTCCCTCTGTCGTGTCGGGCTTATTTTGTGTTGCTTTATTTTTATTTCAGTATAACTTTTGTGTATTTGAAATAGTATTCCTCTTCTCCTCTTTCATGATAACTGCATATATTAAAAATGATAATAAAAAGGAGTGATGAGTATGAGCGAACTACCTAAAAAAACAAATGCTATTCCTAACAAGGTCATTGATTTATTAGTAAGTGATACCCTCCGTAAAAATGGCATAAATCTTGATGATGCAAAAGGAAAACTATCCTCGGACCAAAAACAGATGCTTAAAGAACTAGTAGAAGAACTAACGACACAGGTCAATGAATTTGTCGATAAAACGACCTCACCAAAAAAAGGTAACAAATAAGTTATATGAAAAACGCCTTTGACAGAGGCGTTTTTTATATAGAATTCCTTAGTCACTTTAATAATAGATTTTCTACTATGAATCTCCCTCCCTCTCCGAGCATTCGAAACACCTGGCAGGCAATAAGATTAAGGTCTTATTTTCCATATGATAATACTTGTTTATTGCTCTAAAATGATATACTCTATGACTTGAAACAATTAATTGGATGAGGAGTGATTTACATGGCAAAATCAGCTGCCAAACGAAAAAGAACACATTTACTTCGTAATACAGGTAAAGATGTTACAAAATTACGCAATGAGATCGACTTTAGTACTCACATTCGCATGACGAAAACAAAAAAGGAAAAACTACAGCATTATGAAAACAAATATAAAAAGCATTTCCAACAAGGTCAATATCCCGATGGAAATGCTTTTTATATTTGTTTATACAACTTGCACGCTTAAAAGTAACGCTAAGTATGCAGAAATGACAACTAAAATGCTCATGGTAAAAGAAAATAATGGCGGCATTTTTTTGAAAAAAGATAGGATACTTACTGTAAAGAAACCAATAGATACAACTCCTAGCAATATACCATCTAATTTAGGCACTAATTTGGCGTGTAAACTAGGTTGAATGGTTCCGTCATAGAATAATCCAAACAAAGGAGAAATCCCTTCAGAACTCAATATATCCGCTAAATTACTAGGTGGGGATTGCTGACTCATCGCTCCAGTGGCTACGAAAATAAGTAAAATGACAAAGAATTCAACTTTTGCCCAGGGTCTAGGATCAAAGCTTTCTTCTTTTTGCAACTTTCTCTTCATCACGATTCCATTTACGAATGCATACCCGACTAATGGTATAATGAGCAAATGCTTGATAAGCAAGCTTTGACCGTAAGAGAGCATCCAAGAATCTGTATAAGCACTCCATTCCATTGATAGATTCATAAGGGAAAGTCCTGTAATGATTACGATAGCAAAACAATACAAAGCCATGATATGAAACCACTTCAAAAAGTTAACCCAATTCTCCGTATTAAGTGAAAACCAACTGACGATTAGTAAAATGCCCACCCAAACAACGACGGATGCAAAGTGCATGAAATGGGTGATAAAACCTTTCACTGGAGAAATCGAGCTTGCATGGCCAGCCATTCCAAGGACTGCAATTAAGACAAAAATCAATATAATTCCAATAACAGAATATATAGAAGCCGTTTTCTTATCAAAGAAGCATATATACATGCCTAAAATAATCGAAATGATTGCTAAAAACAACCATGACTTTCCTACCTCAAAAGTGAAAATTATAGATTTTAGTGTTTGCCACAGACCATAATCTTCATATAAAAAAGTAACCAGACTTATCAGTGGTGCAAATGAAAAAATAACGATACCCGCAACAGCAATAAGCTTGATTTGCTTGGAGATGATTATTTTAGGTTTTAAATCAGCTGGAAATAACGAAAATATGTAACTCCCCATTAACAAGGCGAAGCACGTATAAACAAGTGCTTCGCTAATTGTTGTTAGAAGAAAAATCATTTACTTTTTCTCCGTGTCATAAAAAAGATTGCTGCAGCTAATACAACGACAATCCCAATAATAAGTCCAGTATTGCTACCCTTATCTTGTTCCGCGTCAGCTGAAGCAGTTTCTTCTGCAGCTGGCTCTTCTTCCGCTACTTCCGGTTCTGTAACTTTCGTTTCTTCCACTGTCTCTGTTGCTGTTTCATCAACAGTTTCTTCTGTAATTGGTGCGTTTAATACGAAGTCTACTTCCCCTTCGATTGGATGACCATCAATTCCAACGATTTTCCAAACTATTTTGTAGGGTCCATTTTCTAAATTTCCTTCTACATTACCTGTCATTACATTATCATTTACAGCTAAGTTTGTAATATCCATGGATTCATTCGAAGCATTCACTAATTCAAATGAGCTAGTTTCCTCAATCTTCGTCATATAAGTTAAGGTGATTTCATCCAAGCTTTGAGTTACCGTCGTCCCTTGAGCTGGATCCGAACTCTCTAAACCTGTGTGTGCAAATGCTTGTGTACTGAATAAAAATAAACAAGCGATTGTCATTAAAATTATTTTTTTCATGTTCTTCCTCCAAATTTATATATTTACTACTCCTATATACTTATACCATATAGTTATGAAGAAAGAATGAAATGCGCATTTTTGTAGAATTCAATTAAATAGAAACGACACAGAAAAGAAAAAGCGCGGTATCCTATAATAATTAGGACAACGCACTTTTTCTTGTTAAATCTCAATTACAGCATGGATACAGAACAATACTAAGCACCAAGTCTGTGAATGGATAACGATGCATTGAGAACACCTTGGCCATCATCGGTCCCTATAAGAGTATCAGCAGTATTACCAACATTTCTTAATAGTAGTGTTGAGTTAGCTGGAACGCTTATTATTGCAGAACCAGTCAATGTTTGATTGGTACCTGCTGGACTAGTAGCACCATAACGAGTAGCAGAGTTAGGAACTTCTACACCATTAAGAATCAGTGCATACGCGGACATCTGAGGTCCATCGACAGCGATGGTATATTCTACTAAATAGTCCCCCGCTACTGGAATTAAAATAGCTGCAGTACCTGGAGTATGGCTAATCCTAACTAATGGTCCATTACCGCCAAAGATTACATCACCACCAGAAGCAACAACTTGGACTGGGAAGTTAAAGACATATCCATAAGCTGGTCTATTGGTATTCACAATAATGGGACTAAGGGCATTATCTTCACAATTACACATATTATCACCTCCTTTCTCTGCTATTCTATTCATAGAATTGAAAGGTCGACGGGGTTTTGAACTATTTCTTTAGAGATTAATAAAACTATCTCATAATTTTTTTGAATAGACTCATTTATAAACTTTCTAAGAGATTAATTGTTTGAGAACCTGGCACCCGCATTAAATAGAATTAATAAAGCCCCTTTCACTATTTAAAGGAAAGGGGCTTGGGATAAAAAAGTGATCGGTCTACTTCTGCTTAATTAGTCAATAGTTATACCTGCACTTGCGAAACCAGTAACGGTAACCGCAGCTGTTAATCCAGTTGCCGTTACTGAAAACACCATAAGCAAACGGTCACCTGGTGCTACCGGAACGGAGAAACCTGACGCTGATCCAGAGCTTAATTGCCCGGCTGCTAAAGGAGCTGTCAAAGGTGGAGCTAATAGTACTGTTGCGGCTGTAGGACTGAAGATATTAGATCCAGCTGGTGCACGGAAAATTTGAGCACGGATTGTCGCAGTTCCAGTAAGAACCGTTAGAGCTAGAAGCGTATTGAAGTTTGCGGAAATAGCTGTTACGTTACCTGCTCGTGGAACAGTAAACGCTTCGCTTGAAGCTAGACCAGTCACGTCTATTAAGCCTCCAACTAGGGATATACCTGTAAGGGCAGAACCAAATCCAAGGGTACTAACAGTACTAGCTAATCCACCTGCAGTAGTAACTAATGCAATTGGTGTAACAATACCGGAAGAGAACGGTATTACCGAAGATCGAGCACCAGCAGCGGGTGGAATAATGCAGTCCGCATCTACAGCAACAAATGGTCCAAGATTGGTGCAACGCCCAAAGTTACAGCCGTTGTTACATTGAGAGTTATTACAACACATATTATCACCTCCTTTCTCTGCTATTCTATTCATAGAAAACAGGGTGAACGGGGTTTTTAACTATATCTCTAGGGAAGTTTTTAAAATATTTTTATTTAGAGTCATAAGACTTTCTCGGTAATTATCTAAATATTCTGTAAAAATAATTAAGATTACTCAACTTTTACTTGCCTCAAACCTATATTTAGATCTTCTAAGAGGCTTTCCAAATTAAAAAAAGCATTTCGCAAAAGGTAAAGTACCTAATGGAAATGCTTTTACTTAGATTTATATGTTAAGTTCTTTTATTCTTTTTCCTCAATCGGTTGCTTCCATACTCGAATAAGTTGACCGTCTTTAGCAGTGTCAACGACGAGCGATCCATTGGAATAGCGATCAACTGTACGCAAAGTATTCAATTGAACTATTTCTAGGATTCCTTTTTCTGTTTCTAAAATGAGTTCTTCTTTTTTATTTGTTAAAAGCACTGCAAATACTTTGTGTGGATTTGTTTTTAGCTCTCGAAGGGTGACGATGCCACGTTTAGCACGTACACCTGATTCGATTTCTTTCAATGCCATTTTCTTCACTGCCCCACGATGTGTAACTAATGTTATATCATCATGGCAGTCTTGCGGTATGACGTTTACACTCACAACATAGTCATCTTCTTTCAAGCTAATACCTTTCACTCCGCCAGTTTTCACTCCGGTAATAGGTACTTCATCTAAAGAGAATCTTACAGAATAACTTAAGTGTGTCGTTAATAGCACATCATCAGAAGGAGCGACTAGCTGTGCTAAGATCATCTCATCATTTGCTTTTAAATTAATCGTTTTGATCGGTCGAGCATAACGTTGTACAACATAGTCGGATAATAATGATCGCTTAATTTGTCCATCTTTCGTGGCAGTTAATACACATAAATCTTGTTCAAATGAATCAATACCAATTGCATTAATAATTGTTTCGTTAGTATCTAACGGCACAATGCTCGAAATATGCTGACCTAAGTCTTTCCAGCGAATGTCTGGTAACTCATGTACCGGCTGATAAATATAGTTCCCTTTTGACGTGAAGAGAAGTAAATGGTGCTGCGTATTAATCGAATCTTGATACAATAAATAATCTGATTCTTTAATGGCAAAATCCTGTCCGTTAGATGCGGTAAATGATCTTACACTTGTACGCTTAATATAACCATCTTTTGTTACCGTTACGATCACTTCTTCACTTGGAATAAGCACATCAAGCGTTACTTTGATCTCTTCAATTTCTTCTTCGATTGTCGATTTACGTGGCTCAGCAAACTTCTTCCTTACTACTAACAATTCTTTTTTAATCACTTTCATAAGAACTGATTCTTTTGCAAGTATACTTTCTAATTCTTTTACTAGTGCATTTAATGATTCTTCTTCTTTTTTTAGCTCTGTAATATCTGTATTGGTTAATCGATATAATTGTAAGGAAACAATTGCCTCCGCTTGAGGCTCAGAGAATTCAAAAGCGGCTATTAAATTATTTTTGGCATCTCGTTTATCTTTGGATGCACGAATTGTTCGAATGACCTCATCTAAAATAGATAAAGCTTTCATGAGACCAGCTACAATATGCAGACGCTCTTTTGCTTTATGTAGATCAAATGCGGTACGGCGAGTAACTACTTCTTTCTGGTGATCGATGTATGAATCTAATAATAAAGGCAATGTCATCATCGTGGGTCTACGATTATGGATTGCAATCATATTGAAGTTATAGGTTACTTGCAAGTCTGTATTTTTGAATAAAAACTGTAAAATACCATATGCATCTACTTCTTTTTTCATCTCTATAACGATTCGTAAACCACTACGGTCCGATTCATCTCGAACGTCTGCAATGCCATCTAAGCGCTTATCATGGCGCTGTTCATCAATTTTTTTGACTAAATTAGCCTTATTCACTTCAAACGGAATCTCCGTAATAACGATCTGTTCTTTGCCGCCTTTAATCGTTTCTATTTCTGTTCTAGAACGTACAACAATTTTCCCTTTACCTGTTTCATATGCTTTTTTGATACCATCTACCCCTTGAATAATTCCTCCTGTTGGGAAGTCAGGACCTTTAATCACTGTCATAAGCTCTTCTATTGTTGCTGCTGGGTTTTCTATACGCATTAATACCGCGTCTAGTGCCTCATGTAATGCATGTGGAGGTATATCTGTAGCATAACCAGCAGAAATCCCAGTAGAACCGTTTACGAGCAAATTTGGAAAGCCTGCGGGTAACACAACCGGTTCTGTATCCGAATCATCAAAGTTTGGTATAAATTCTACCGTATTTTTATTGATATCATTTAATAGCTCTTGCGAAATAGCAGATAGTCGCGCTTCTGTGTAACGCATAGCCGCTGGTGGGTCACCGTCAACCGAACCATTATTACCTTGCATCTCTACAAGCATATGGCGGAGTTTCCAGTCTTGGCTCATACGTACCATTGCTTCATAAACAGAACTATCACCATGTGGATGATAGTTCCCGATTACATTTCCGACTGTTTTAGCAGATTTACGGAAAGGCTTGTCATTCGTATTGCCTTCATGCAACATGGCATATAGTATACGACGCTGTACGGGTTTTAACCCGTCTCTTGCGTCTGGAAGTGCACGGTCTTGAATGATGTATTTACTATAACGTCCAAACCGGTCGCCGATTACTTCTTCTAGTGGTAAATCTTGATAACGTTCGGTTTGTGTCATACTACTTCATCCTCCGTGTGTATTCTTTCGTTTTCTAAAATATTGGAATCATCTTCTAAGCTGAAGTTAACGTTTGATTCGATCCATTTACGTCGAGGCTCTACTTTATCGCCCATTAATGTCGTTACATGTCTTTCCGCTCTTGCGCCGTCTTCGATAGTTACTCGTATCAGCGTGCGAGTTTCTGGATTCATCGTTGTATCCCATAGTTGGTCTGCATTCATCTCTCCAAGCCCTTTATAGCGCTGAAGCATGAAACCTTTACCAACCTTTTTCGTAGCTGCATCCAGTTCTTTTTCTGTCCATGCATATTCGAACACTTCTTTTTTGCCTATTCCTTTAAAAACTTTATAGAGTGGTGGTAATGCAATATAAATTTTCCCATTTTCGATCAATGGTTTCATATAGCGATAGAAAAAGGTCAATAAAAGAACTTGAATATGGGCACCATCTGTATCGGCATCGGTCATAATGACGATTTTATCATATGCGATATCCGCAATTTGGAAATCTGCTCCTACACCACCGCCAATTGCATGGATAATAGTTGAAATCTCTTCATTTTTCATAATATCCGCAAGTTTTGCTTTTTCCGTATTAATAACTTTTCCGCGTAACGGCAAAATTGCTTGGAATGTACGATCACGACCTTGTTTTGCAGAGCCTCCAGCTGAATCACCTTCGACAAGGTACAATTCATTTTTAGCTGCATTTCGCGACTGAGCGGGTGTTAACTTACCTGAGAGAAGCGTATCGGAACGTTTACGCTTTTTCCCGTTTCGTGCATCCTCTCGCGCTTTACGAGCAGCTTCTCTTGCTTGTTGTGCTCGAATTGCTTTTCTGATCAAAGAAGCGGTTAACTCTGCATTTTCTTCTAGAATATATTGCAGTTTTTCGGAAATAACTCCGTCCACTGCACTCCTTGCTTCACCCGTTCCGAGCTTGCCCTTTGTTTGGCCTTCAAATTGCAAAATGTTTTCTGGAATTCGTACAGAAACAATGGCAGAGATTCCTTCCCGAATATCGGAACCGTCTAAGTTTTTATCTTTTTCTTTTAACAAACTCGTTTTTCGCGCGTATTCGTTAAAAACTCTCGTTAAAGCAGCTTTTGCGCCTGTTTCATGTGTACCGCCGTCTCTTGTTCGTACATTGTTAACAAAAGATAATATGGTTTCTGAGTAACCGTCATTAAATTGAAATGCAAACTCTACTTCAATTTCATCTTGCGCGCCTTCCATATAGAACACTGGGTGCAGCACATCTTTTTCTTCATTCAAATAAGAAACGAAAGCTTGAATTCCCGTTTCATAGTAAAAAATATCATGAGCGCCTGTACGTTCATCTTCTAGCTCGATTTTAAGTCCTTTCAGGAGAAAAGCTGATTCTCTAAGTCTTTCGCATAAAGTTTCGTAGTTATATTTCACTGTAGAGAAGATTGTATTATCCGGTAAAAAGTGCACGGAAGTTCCCGTTTCTTTAGTCGTTCCTATCTCTTTTAACGATTGGACAATTTTCCCGCCGTTTTCAAATCGTTGAACAAATTTTTTGCCATCTCTGTGGATAATAACTTCCACGAAGGATGAAAGCGCATTTACAACGGAAGCTCCGACCCCGTGAAGTCCACCACTTGTTTTATATCCACCTTGTCCAAATTTACCACCGGCATGTAATACAGTGAAAATAACTTCCGCAGTTGGAATTCCCGTTTTATGCATTCCCGTCGGCATTCCCCGACCGTAATCTCGCACTGTGATACTTTGATCGGTGTGTATCGTTACTTTAATATGATCTCCGAACCCAGCTAAACTTTCATCGACTGAGTTATCAACTATTTCATAAACTAAATGATGCAATCCTCGTGCATCAGTTGAGCCTATATACATACCAGGTCTTTTTCGAACGGCTTCTAAACCTTCTAATACCTGAATATCATCATCACTATAGCTCGTTAATCTTTCTTCTTTACTCAAATACGTTCCCTCCAAAAAACAAAACATCTGTTCTTTATTCTCTATTAAGCGTACAAACAGATAATCATTATGTCAATACTTCCAAAAGAAAATTGCAAGGCAAAAGATAGCCATTGTAATGAAACAGGCAACTAAAACGCCAGATTTTAATTGTAGGTAATTATCCATTAGATTGCAATCTGCCTTTGTGTAGGATTCTCTGTCCTAGTGCAATATTCCTTCTTTAAAGATTGGTTCATCCTCTATACGAGAATTACATGTAACATCCATGTTATCAATCTTCTTGGATGTTGTCCTGTTCTAAGTATACCTCTATTTTAACATTTTGTTCGTTAAATATTGTTGGAGTAGCGAAGTAATCGTATTTTTGTGGAAGTTCTTTTTCTTTACATTGAACAAAATGAAGCGAGCGTGGTAAACTGAAGTAGTTCAATATAATATTAGTTTCATAACTAAAGGAGTATGCTATGACGATCATCATTTTACTTTTACTTGCCTATATAATTGGGTCTATCCCTTCCGGCTTATGGATAGGGAAATTATTTTATAATACAGACATTCGTGAGCATGGCAGTGGTAATTTAGGTGGAACGAATACGTTTCGGACGCTTGGTAAAAAAGCAGGACTAATTGTTACGATTATGGATATTTTAAAAGGGACAGCAGCAACACTTTTAGGCTATTTGGCTGTATTTGAATCTACTTCTGTACATCCGCTTATTCTTGGGATTATTGCTGTAATTGGGCATATGTTTCCCATTTTCGCTAACTTTAAAGGTGGAAAAGCGGTTGCGACGTCTGGTGGTATTTTACTTGCTTATAACTGGCCACTTTTCGTACTGTTAGTTGTAGGATTTTTTATTATCTTAAAGATTACGAAGATGGTTTCGTTAACGTCCATGATATTAGCAGTGATTGCACTTATTTATTCGATTGTTTATTACTTTACAGTGGAAAAGGATTGGCCCTTAATTGCGATGCTCGTTTTAATAGCCGTATTTATTTTTTATCGTCATCGCGCGAACATCGAACGTATTAAAAAAGGAACGGAACCTAAGGTTAAGTGGATATAAGGAAGGCTTGGTGATTTGTATGAAAATCTTTATCTCGCAAGATGCATGGACCTGGTTTCAGAAGGAAATGGAAGTAGGCTCTGGAGACACTATCCGTTTTTATGCACGCTACGGCGGATCTAGTCCGATACAGCAAGGTTTTTCGCTTGGAATGACCAAGGATACACCATTTGAACCTGTTGTAACAGTGAAACTTGGAGAAGTATTATTTTTCATAGAAGATGTAGATGAATGGTATTTCGATGGACATGATTTGTATGTAGATGTAGATCACAAGTTAGATGAGTTAGCCTATACGTATAAAAAAGCGTGATTCGATATCACGCTTTTTTTATTGAAACTTCATCAGTTGATCTAACAGCCCTTCTTTTCGCATGATTTCATATTCATGTTTTCCAAATAAATCAAAATGAGGATAGGCTTCCTTGTGATCAATCCACTCTTCTTTTAATCCGTATTTTTTGCCCCAGTCGATTAACTTTTCTAAATTACTACATCCGACTTTAGTAACCGTTTTACATCCTGGGAAACGATCGTCTAGCCAGTAATGAGTGAGAAAGGCAATCTGTTCTTTTTCGACTGCCGCTTTCCAACGCAGCAACTCATCTCTCGTAATACCAAATGCCATTAATCCATCACCTTAGCAATTTCCGTATATTTTGCATCCCATTCTGGATGAACTTTTTTTAAGGAAACTGGTCGAAAATTGTCCTTATTCACCACAACATGTTCCGAAGTAGCAGAAGAAGCAACCGTCCCGTCCTCGTGAACAATTTCATACCCGTATGTAGTCCGAAGCTTTCCATGACTTTCAATCCATGTTCTTACAACTACTGTCTCCCCGTATCTTACAGAAGATCTATAGTTTATATTCACGTTTGTCACGGGAGATAGATAACCATCTTTTTCGAGTCCAGCATAAGAGAATCCTAAGTCTTTAATAAGCTGTGTTCGACCAATTTCTAGCCATATTACATAGTTTGCATGATAAACTACTCCCATTTGATCTGTTTCTGCGTAGCGTACTTCAATTTCTTTCTCACTTATAAACATATTCCTGTCACCTCAAAGCTTATTATACAAAAAGACAAAACAAAAAGCTGTAAATCAAATCTTTACAGCTAATTCTTGTAATCGTTTTTTATCAATTTTGCCAACATCCGTACGAGGTAGCTCATCTAAAACATATATTTTTTTCGGTACTTTATAACTACCAAGTACCTGCTTGCAACTTTGCAACAATTCTGTTTCAAACGATTCATCTGTCGCAGTACAAGTCACAAATGCAGTCACACATTCTCCCCATTTTTCATCTGCGACACCGACTACTGCTGCTTCTCGGACATTTGGATGTAAAACGAGGCACTGCTCCACCTCTTGCGGATACACATTTTCCCCACCCGAGATAATCATTTCTTTTTTTCTACCGACTATATAATAATATCCGTCTTCATCGACCTTTGCTAAATCACCTGTTTTTAACCAACCATCTACAAAAGCTCGATTCGTTTCTTCTTCGTTATTCCAATACTTCGTGAATACATGCTTACCTAAAATATAGAGCTCTCCCACTTCGTTTGGACGACAAAGCTCTCCATTTTCATTCAAAATTTTCACTTCATTGAACAGCATGCATTTTCCAACGGACCCTCTTTTTATACGGGCATCCCGCGGATCTATAAAAAAGTTGTTCGGTCCTGCTTCCGTAAGTCCATAGCCTTCTTTAAAAAGAATGCCCTTGTCTTCAAACTGTTTATAGATCGTATGAGGACAAGGTGCACCACCGGATAAAAATACTTTTACAGTTGGGAAAGTCGCTGTTTTAATATAGGTCGTATCAAGCATTGCTTGATACATAGTCGGAACAAATAAAGACAACGTCGTTTTATAAGTATTTAACGCTTTAAGTGCTTCCTCTGCATCAAAGCGGCTTCCCACAACCACAGTTCCACCGCACATTAAAATCGGAATACCAAGAGCATTTAAACCACCCGTGTGAAACATGGGCATATAATTCAGCGTACAATCGGCATCGCTTAGTCCCCAGCTTGTAATGGTATTGATCGCATTCCAATTAACTGCATCAAAAGACAGCTCTACCCCTTTTGGCTTCCCTGTCGTCCCTCCTGTATAAATAATAATCCAACAATCCGAAGGGCTCCAGTTAGTCTGTGGAGGATAGAAAAAGTTCGCACTTTCTAGTTTAGTTGTCACTAATAAACGTTCCACCTGTACAAATGACTCACACAACACTTGATGGGCTTCATCATGAATAATGAGCACTGGTTGACAATCCTCTAAAATATACGTTAGTTCTACTTTACTTAAACGAAAATTGAGCGGCACATAGAGTAGACCCGTTACACCACATGCGAAAATAATCGCAAATAACTCTATTCGGTTTTGGGAAATAACGACGACTCGATCGCCTTTTTGATAATTCTTTTGTTGAAAATAGTGAACCCATTTGGATATATGCTCGGTTAGCATTCGATAGCTCCATTGTTCATCTGTACTACTATCAATAAGCGCTATTTTGGTTGGAGACAATGCTGCACGTTTATATATCCAAGCTTGCTCTGTATACACCTTGCACCGCTCCTTTCGTTACATCATAATACCGCCGTCTACTTGTAAAACTGTTCCATGTACATAACTCGCTTCATCCGAAGCTAAAAATAGATAAGCATTCGCAATATCTTGTGGCTCTCCAAGTCGTTGCAAGGCAACTCCAGCCTTCATCTGTTCAATAATTTTTTCGGGCATTTTCGCTACCATTGCAGTTGCAGTAAACCCGGGGGAGACAGCATTTACATTTATCCCTTTCCGTCCTAGCTCTTTCGCCCATGTTTTAGTCATACCGATGACTGCCGCTTTGGAGGCAGCGTAATTGGTTTGCCCAACATTTCCGTAAACGCCACTTACGGACGAAGTGTTAATGATCTTCCCGTAGCCTTGTTCGATAAAATGAGGTACTACTGCTTGTGTGCAATGAAAGACTCCTGTTAAGTTAACGTCTAAAACACGAGAAAAATCTTCTACCGCCATTTTAGTCAACATAGCATCTTTTGTAATCCCTGCATTATTGACTAATATATGAATCTCTCCAAAATGTTCAATTGTTTGCGAAACAAGCGAATCCACACTTTCCCGATTCGTTACATCTACTTGAATAAACTTCACATCATAGCCTTGTTCTTTTAGTGCATTCTCTTTTTCTGCTCCCGCATTTGCATCAAAGTCCGCTAACACCACTTTTGCACCTTCTTCTGCAAAGCGAAGAGCTGCTGCCGAACCTATACCATTCGCTCCTCCGGTAATAATGGCAACCTTGTCTTGTAATCTCATTGCTCCTTCTCCTTTGAAATGAAATTTTCGATTCGGTTAGTTAACTGCTCCAAATCGTCTATCAATGGAGAATGGCCACAATTGGTAAGTGGAATATAGGTGGCATTCTCCCCTAAGTCAGCGACAATTTCCTGTGTCATTTCCTCTGTTACCACAAAATCACGATCCCCTCTTAAAATAAGGACAGGAATTGTAATATCCTTCGCTTGATTGGTCCCTTTTGCCGCTTGATTATCTATTGAACTAATATTAAACGTATTTAACGCATGATAGACATCTGCTAAGTTTCGTTGCGTTAGCATATCATCCAGATAAGCGTCGTAATTCTCCTCTTTTGGTTGGTTATGTGTGTAAATTGCAGCATTCCAAACAGCTCTTAATCCTGCTTTATTTTTCATGTCATACAGGCCTTGCATCGGTATCGTTTTTGCTGGATCATTCTCCACTTCTTCGATTGTTTGGAATCTACTTGTTAGATTAGGTGTACCATCCAAATTTGTTGCATAAAATGGATAGCCCCTCGTAGATGCGGACGCTAGCAGTACAAGTTTTTCACAATATCCTGGATAATCGGCAACGAATTGCATACAGATCGCTCCGCCAGTTGACCAGCCTATTAAGTGAAAATGCTTCAATTCTAACGCGTCGATAACCTCTTTTAAATCATCCGAAAAATCTTTTATCCCTTTTACTCGCGTATTATACGTTGATTCTCCAAAACCACGTAAATCAATTGCGTATACTTTATATTTAGGATCTAATTTGTCAATTAGCACATCCCAATGTTTCGATGAAGTCATATTTCCGTGGATTAGTACAATCACCTCTTCCCCGCCCGAACGTTCGCGATATGCGAGCTGTTCTCCGTTTTCCAACTGAACTTTCGATAAACTCATTTTCTCCACTCCTTTTCATCTTCCCCATTTAACAGCTACTGCACCCCATGCATACCCTATTCCAGCACTGACTAAAACAGCTAAATCGCCGTCCTTTAATTTCCCTTCTTTTTGTGCGAGTTCCAGTGATATTATTTGATCCATTTGTCCAATATGGCCGTAATCGCTTAAATAAGTTGTTTGCTCACTTGTTAAACCAAGCTCCTGTAATACAAAATCATGTGCCGATTTTTTCATATGGAGGATAGCCAAATAATCAATGTCTTGCTCGGAATAACCACTTTTCATCAATGCATGTCGAATGACCTTTAAAAAGTTCTGCATGGATTTCTGCTCTAGCCTCGCCTTCATGCCTTCTGGGTCTAATACATCTAGGCGATATAATCCTTTTTCTAAATGATTCGTAGTCAAAGGTTCTTTTGTTCCGCCGACTGGTACAACGACATCCTCTGAAAAAGATCCATCCGTCATCATATCCGTCTCTAGAACAATGTTTTCAGTATGATCTTTTTTCAGTATCATTGCGGCTCCGCCTGCCCCTAAGTTAAACATGAAGCGGGTGCGTTCATTCGTATAATCGATAAAATCACTATTACGATAACCACCGGCAAGTAAAACGGTGTTGATCGTCGCGTCTGTTTCCATTAAACTTTTCGCTACCTTCATGGCCATAATCGTTGTTCCGCAGCGAAGCGCAACGTCAAATCCCCAAGCATGATAAGCACCGAGTTCTTCTTGCATCTTGATAGCAGCAGTCCATAGAGGATATTCTTTATGCTCTTCTCCTATATAGATGACTAAATCGATTGTTTTTGGGTCAATATTTCCTTTTTGCAGTGCTTTTTCTGCTGCTCGAATTCCCATTGCTACTGTATGATCATCTGGGCCAGGAATGGCTTTTTGTGTGATTCCCATTTTGTCTTTTATCACATGGAGCGGTAACTTAGATAGCGCAGCTATTTCTTCAGCTGTCATTACGTTGTCTGGTATGTAAACGCCAGTACTGACAATCCCTATCGTCATTTTAGTAGCTCCTTTCGTTTAGGAGCGATTTTAACTTTCGGTTCGTTGTTTTTACGTTTCCAAAACGCATAACGAATCGTTCCAACAATCCCTCTTGGGAAAAAGATAACCGCCAATATATAAATGATTCCAAAGAAAATGATCCATCTTTCAAATATAGGGTATTCTTTAGCAAGACCAGATAAGTAATGCTGTGCAAGTTCAATAACACCCGCACCAATAATCGGTCCGATTAATGTACCGACTCCTCCAATAATCGTCATAAGTAGTGCATCTAGCGTAATATCCATCGTAAGCACACTCGTATTGACAAAACGTAAGGAAATAGCATAGAGAGAGCCCGCTAAACTTGCGACAATCCCTGCAATAACAGATGCAATCACCTTGTAGTGCAAGGTCTGGAAGCCTAATGATTTCGTCCGTTGTTCATTTTCACGTACTGCGATCAACACTCTTCCTAAAGGAGAAGAAACAAACCGACGCAACAGGAAATATACAAGCACTAAACAAGCAAGTACGAGTAAATAGAACATCACACGATCTTTAAAGAAATCAGGCGCACGAAACGTGAATCCATCATTTCCATGTGTGAGCGTTCTCCACTTCTCTGCAAGTACCAAAAATAAACCGGAAACTGCAAGTGTCAGCATAGCAAAGAAATGACTCTTCAGTCGAAGTGTCAATAGACCGACTAAAAAACTGATAACCCCTGAAATGACCATTCCGACCGCAATGGAAAGAAAAAAGACACTTAAACTTGGATCAAAACGATCGAGCATAACTGCGGTTGCATAAGCACCCATTCCAAAAAACATTGCATGCCCAAATGATACGATCCCCGTATACCCTAGCAAAATATCATAACTCATCGCCAAAATAGAGAAGATGAATATTTGCGTCAACAAAATAGTCCATGTCCGTGAATCGGAAACAAAAGGGAATACAGCGAGGGCTGCCACTATGACAAGTAAGATACCATTATTAACTTGGAATTTTGTCTTCATCTCGCATCATCCTTTCGCTGTAAACAAACCTTGCGGACGGAAAATTAATACAATTGCCATAAGCATCATATTAACCGCAAGTGATAGTGCAGGAACATAATACGCCATAAAGCTGCCCGCAAGACCGACCAGTATTGCCGCAAGAAGAGAACCTGGAAAGCTACCCATCCCGCCGATCACGACTACGATAAACGCTAATATCGCGAATTCCATACCCATTTCTGCATAAATAACCCCTGAATAAGGAGCCATCAATACTCCTCCAAGCGCAGCAAGGGCTGCTCCTACCATAAATACATATAAAAATACTTGCTTAATATTAATGCCGAGCGCTTGCACCATTTCCTTGTTCATCACACCTGCCCGTACGATTAATCCTATTTTTGTACGTTTTAAGATGAACTGGAAGATACCAAAGACTAGAATGCCTACTAGAATGATAAACAAGCGATACTTAATAATAATGACATCCCCGATTTCCCAGCTGCCCGATAACAATGGGGGTGTCTTAGCTGCGATTTGGTTTGGTCCAAACACGACTTTTAGCATTTCAGATAACACAATCATAAATCCGAGCGTTATTAAAATTTGTTGGATATGATTGCCGTAAACTGGTGTAATAATAAGCTTTTCCGTAATAAAGCCAAGCACGATTCCAGTTAAAATAGCTCCTATAATTGCTACAGTAAAGCTGTTGGTTAACCCATAGAACCAAACGCCTGAAAAGGCACCCCAGGCAAACAGACCACCATGTGCAAAATTTAGTACATCCATCAATCCAAATATTAATGTGAGTCCGGCTGCTAGAAGAAAGATAAGCATGCCTGTCGCTAATCCGTTTATTAATAAATTGATGATTAATTCCATTGTTTCCCCTCCTTACCCAATTCCTAAATATTGTCGTTTCAACTCTTCATTTTGGACCAATTCACTCATATGTCCCGATTGTATGGTTTCCCCATCATCGATTAATGTGTATGTATCCCCGATTCTACTGGCCATGATGAAGTTTTGTTCTACTAGAATAATAGTCGTTTGTTTTTTCATTTCGTTAATGGCTTCCATAACTTTTTCAATCACAACGGGAGCAAGCCCTTTGGAAGGCTCATCTATAAGCAGTAACTTGCTATCATTAATAAAAGCCCTTGCCATCGATAGCATTTGTTTTTGACCTCCGGATAGATGTCCGCCTTCTTTTTTCCAGTACTTCTTTAAGTCAGGAAAAAGCTCCAGTACATATTCTTGTCTTTCTCTAGCAGCATCGTTTTCTTTTCTCATCGCCACTTTTAAGTTTTCCTCTACGGTAAGTGCCCCGAAGATTCCTTGATCCTCCGGTACATAACCGATTCCGTTAGAAGCAATATGATGTGTTGCATTCTTGGTGATTCCTTCATTCAAAAAAGTGACCGTTCCGGAAGTTGCTGGTGTCAAACCCATAATCGTCTTTAATGTAGTCGTTTTTCCAGCACCATTTCTCCCAAGTAAAACACTTACCTCCCCTTCTTTTGCTTCAAAGGAAACGCCTTGTAAGATGTGATACTGGCCAATATGCGTGTGAATATTCTCTACTTTAAGCAAGATGCTCATCGTATAGCCCCCCTAAATAAGCATTTTGAACAGTTTCATTGTCCATGATTTCTTTTGGAGTTCCGTCCGCTAGTAATCTACCATTAAAAAGCACCATAATAGAATCGGATAGGTCCATGATCATATCCATCTTATGCTCGATTAACAAAATCGTTTTGTCTCCGGCTTGTTTGATTTGTTTTATAACATCCAGAATAGCCGGTACTTCCTCTAGTGACATTCCAGCGGTTGGTTCATCTAATAGTAAAACTTCTGTATCAAGCGCAAGTAACATCGCAATTTCTAGTTTTCGTTTTTCACCATGAGATAGTTGATTGGCTACTGCATTCGCTTTGTTTGAAAGTAATACGACTTCTAGTAATTTCTCTGCTTGTATTTGCAAATCTTTGTATGCAGTAAAATGACGAAACATTTGATATCGGATATTTTCTTTCGATTGAACTGCGAGTCGGACATTTTCAATTACCGTGAGATTGGGGAACACATTTGTAATTTGAAACGAACGTCCGAGTCCTTTTCTCGTGCGTTCCACAGATGAGTATTTCGCCATCGATTCCCCTCTAAAAAAGACATCTCCTTCTGTTGGCTTTAACTCACCACTTATTAAGTTGAAAAAAGTCGTTTTACCGGCGCCATTCGGTCCAATGATCGATTTGAAATGTTTTGCTGGCATCATAAAATTTACATGATCTACAGCAGTTTGCCCGCCAAATTTAATGGTTAGATTTTCTGTTTTCAGTATTGGTTCCAAGTTCATATACCCCTTTCTTCTATCGCTCTCCATATAATAGAACGAGCTCTATGACATGGAGAGCGATAGAGCTAATTGCTTAGCTCATCTCTACTCTGGTTTATTTATTGTTTAAAATTGGTGGTTCTGTTTCTTCCGGTGACAACTCTCTTATTAATACTGGTACAGGATAGTCTACGCCTTCTTGTTTTTCTAATTTAATCGAGTATAGAGGTTGTAATGCTTGATGGTCTTCCGGACGGAAAGTCATCGTGCCTTTTGGTGTTTCAAATGACATACCTTCCATTATTTTGATCAGTTCATTTCCATCTGCATTTCCTTCAGATTTTTTCAGAGCTTCCACGATTGAGATAGCAGCAGACATACCACCTGGAGTGAATAGATCCGGCACTTCTCCGTTGAAACGTTTTTTATGCTCTTCCACTAACCAATCATTGATCGGATTGTCTGGAAGCGTATGATAGTAAACAGAGAATCCTTCCATGCCAACTAATGGTTCCATAATAGATAAAGCTGGAATATCAGGAGCTCCAGTTGAAATTTTAATCCCTTTTTCTTGCATTTTTAAGTCAGCAATTTGGTTCCAAGGTGAGTTCGCTCCAGCCCACACAACAAATAAGTAATCCGGTTTTTCTTGGATAATCTTTTGTAGATTAGAGGTAAAATCAGTAGCTGCAGGATCAGCATATTCTTCTAACACAATTTCTGCACCTAATTTTTCAGCAGCTGCTTTAAATGCCGCTACTCCATCCCATCCAAAAGAGTAGTCTGGTGCAAATGTTGCAATTTTTACACCTGGTTTAGCAATTGCCGCTGCACCTGCAACTGCGTCCTGTGAAGAGTTACGTGCCGTACGGAAAATATACGGGTTAAACTCTGAACCTGTAATACTATCAGCTACTGCTGGTTCAACGATCATAATCTTTTCATATTCTTCCGCGAGAGGAAGCACCGCTAACGTATCACCTGAACTAGAGGATCCAACTAGAAAATCTACTTCATCTTCTTCTAATAGCTTGGTAGCTTTTTGTACAGCAACTTCTGGCTTTGTTTCTGTGTCTTCGTAAACAACTTCAATTTTCTTGCCTGCTACTTCCAGTGTTCCGTCTGTAGCATATTCAAGTCCTAACTCAAAACCATTTTTCGTTTGTTTCCCATAAGACTCCAGTGCACCCGTTAATGAGGCAAGCACACCAATTTTGATTGTGCCTCCTTCTTCCGTCACTTCACTAGATACTGGTGTTGTTGTTCCTTCGTCTGTTTCTTCTTTCGTTGTACCCGTTGAACTTGAATCATCACTACAAGCTGCACTGAAGATTAAGACGAATACGAACAACAATAATAGGCCCCATTTTTTTGTCATGTAAATCCCCCTTCGATCTTTTTGTAAGCGTTACCATGCTTCTCGTTTATAGTACTGAAAAGGAGTTACAAAAGAGTTACAAAAGCTTTGCTTTTGTAACTCTTTTGCGACGAGCTCGCGCAGGAGCAAATGTTTTATTAAATATTTTATGGAAATCAAAAAAACGCAGAAGTTCTTTTTCTTTTCTGCGTTCAACCATAGCTTGTAATCATTTCATACATTTGAATCGTCGTATGCATCGGCTCTACTTTTAGCTCGGTATATAGTACGGAAATACATTTTTCATACCATTTCACTGCTTGTGTTCTATTTTGAAGCTGATAGTAGGCGAACATCAATAATCGATAGGCTTCCTCCCATGTGGGATCCATTCTTATTAATTTCTCCGCCCAGTAAATGGATGTTTCGAACTCTTTCAATCTCGTATACGTTTGAGCGAGCCTTTCTAACACGAGTAAATATTGTTGCTGATTTTTTTCCCGATCATGGGATATCCAATCGATTCTAGATTTATCCTCTAATAATTCGCCTTTATACAATTTGACTGCTTTTTGTAGGTAATCCGCTGACAGCATCGGATTCTTTTCCTCCAACCCTTTTTCCGTCAAATGTTGAAATGATTCTAAATCACTTGTCACAGCAGCTTCCGGATTTATTCGGTACATTGCTTGCTTTCGAATGATGAAAAAGGATTCTTCCCTCGCTAAACGATTCGGTTCTATCACTTTTAATAGGGCATTTAATACTACTTTAAAATCGCGATTTAACGATTTCTCGTCACCTTCTCCCCAAATTGCATGCATCAATTCTTCTTTTGGGACGAACCGATTTCGATGCAAATACAAATAGGAAAGCAGTTCCTTAGATTTATCGCGTTGCCATTTCCGCTCACTAATTTCTTCATTTCCCATAAAAAGCGTAAAAGGACCGAATAGTTGTAGCGTTAGCTGATATCCTGGATAATTAGTGCTTGTATTTATTTTTAACAAACTTGCTAATGTATGCAATGGGGAGGAATCCGGTTTTAATACGAGTGCTTTTTGTAATAACGGATAATGCAATTGTAGATCTGCAGGACCGAAAATAGTCTTTTTTAGTAGGAAAAAAGAAAATTCATATTGTACACAAATAGATGCAAACTTTTCAGCATGTAAAACAAACTTCTCCTGATCCGCTAATTTGTCATGAATAAACATTAACCAATAATCAGAAATCATTTCGCCGTATACATCTCCACCATTTTTAAATAGACGATTCGCATCCCAAATAGACTGTAAAGCTTTCTCCAGCATCTCATTTTCTATATAAACAATGGATAAACAAACTAAAATATATGCAGATAGCCAATAGTCATTTCCTTTATTTGTTTCTATTAGACCACTTTCCCCGTATGATATGGCTTCTTGAAACAATCCTTGCCTCGATTTTAAAATAGCTAAACCCATAAAAGGCTCTGCTTTTCCTCTAGACACATTTAATTCTCCCATACCTTGAACCGCTTTTAAGTAATACTTCTCGGGAGTTTCTAAATCGAAGGGATTGTCTAATATTTCGGCATGACCTCGACGTATCCAACCGACTGCCTCCACAAAACTAGATTTTTCCCTAATACCCGTATCAATCCCTTTAATAGCAGAACGTTTTGCCTCTTCTATATTTCCTGTTAAAGAGTATATAAAGGAAAGAAGTACTTCTGTTTCTCTATGGGAATCCGGTAAGATGATCTCATCATTAATCCTATTTCTTAATAGTACCTCGGCTTCATTTAGTAACCCGGTTCTAAGGAGGATTCGTGCATCTAAATTACCTTCTTTAAGAATCGATGCATCTAACTGCTCTTGTCGAACCCAATCACTTGCCTCATTTGCCTTACCCAAGTTCACTAGGTTCTCAGCTAATAAACGTTTTAATACGGTTCTTTCGTGAATCTCCATTTCTGGGCTGTCTTCTGCCCACTTTACCGCATCCTCTAAATAAGGCTTTGCAAGAGCAGGTTGGATTGTATCTAAATATATATGAGCAAGCCCTACATTTGCTCGACTTAAATAGAGGGCATTTTTGTTTTCCAACGCAAGAGCCAAGCAAGTCTCATACGCTTTTCTAGCTTTCTCATAAAATGCCCGATAACGATGGCACTCGCCTTCATAAAAGAATAGCTCATAGAATTCTTCTCGTTTTTTATCCGAAAGATGCTCTTTTAGCAAATCTAAAAACCAATCAAATTGCCCATCTTGAATGATGAACGCGGCAAACTGGGCGATTATTGTTCCAAGAAAATATTCATCATTTGCTTTTACTGCATGATATATGGATTGAATAATATTTTGCTGTTCACTAAAATAATAAGCAGCTCTTTTATGCGTTTCATAATACAAACTACTATCTTTTTGCAGCCATTTCGTTTCTAAAAATTGCTGAAACAATGCATGAAAGCGATAAGAACCTGGGTTACTTAAGGTTTGAATAAATGCATGACTACGTGATAATCTCTCTAGATCTTTTGCTGCATTTTCACCAAAAAATGCCCGAATTTCTTTTTCCGTGAATATCGGAAATATGCTAAAGTTCAACAACGATTGTTTATCCTCTTCACTCATCAATAGAAATACTTCTTCAGACAGATAAGAAAACAAATCTTTTAAGGTGGGGTCCACTAACTCGTTGATATGTTTGTCTGTTTCCGCAAGCTGCATTGCGATTAAATGAATGGCAATCGCCCAACCCTCTGTCAGTCTCATAATCTCTGCAGCTTCTTGCTCCGTAATCGTTTTTTCAAAATAATCTTCCAAAAATACTTGTATTTCTTCCTCTGTAAACATAAAGTCCTTTTCCGTGATTTCCACTAACTGGCCTTTTAGTTTGAGTTTTAATAGGATTGACCACTTAGGGCGAGTTCTAGATGCGACTACAAGATGAATATGAGCTGGAAGAAACTCAATTATTTTTTCGATTATATAATTTATATGAAAGACATGATCAATGAGATGAAAGTCATCTAGGACAATAGTAAAGGGTTGCTCAATCATTGCGAGTTCATTACTAAATAATGAATACCACTGCGTCAATTCCTCTTCTTTTGGATACATAGAAAGCACATCTCGCTCCATTAAACTTGCACCGAACTTCGGGATAACTTTGCGAATACTTTGAACTAGATATCGAAGAAAAGGATGAATATTATCGTCTTCCTCCGATATCGAATACCAAGAATATGATTCTTTTGAATCGCCATACACTTGAGCTAATGAAGAGCTTTTACCAAAACCAGCTCCACTATGTAAAATAGATACTTTGCTATTCGTATTCATTTTTAATTTCTTGATAAGGGATGATCTTCTCATGTAAAAGGAAGACGTAATAGGCGGGGTCAATTTTGATGTAATTATCGTTGTTTGTTCCATCCTTTACCTCCGATCATGATTAAGTAGCATCATCTTTTATACTAATTCTACCATATTAATTATCTTAATTAAATGATAATTCAGATGTATCATGAAATATAGAAGTATGTTAAAATATTCTTCAATAATATATATGCGAGAAAGAAAGGAAACATTTAAATGGAATTTCCTATTTTACAAACGGATCGACTGAAACTGGTCGAGATTACTGAAGATCATATCGATCATGTTTTTTCTATCTTTTCCGACAGGCGAGTTACAAAATATTATGGTATGGCGCATTTCACAGACATACAGCAAGCAATGAATCTAGTAGATTCTTTTCAGAAAAATTTTCAAGAAAAGCGATCTATCCGCTGGGGTATAATATTTAAAAATACAGAGGAATTTGTAGGAACGATCGGGTTGAACAATCTTCAAATAGCTAGTAGAAAAGCGGAAATAGGATATGACTTGAAGCCGGAGTACTGGAGAAGAGGTATCATTAGTGAGGCTGCAGGAGCAGTTATCAAGTATTGTTTTGACAAATTAGATTTATATCGCATAGGAGCAGTTACTTTCCCGGAGAACGAACCTTCTTTTAAGCTATTATTAAACTTAGGCTTTCAAAAGGAAGGTCTTTTAAGAGGATATATTTTTCAAGATAACAAATCGAACGATGCTTATATTTTTTCAGTTATTAAACCAGACTGGATTGATCAATAATAATGCAAATAAAACACCTTTTGAAAAAGAAAGGTGTTTTATTCATCACCAGTTTGTACTAGTGTCGTTACTTACTTTCACATTAAATGTTTGGGTGTTTAAGTTGTTTTTTTCGATATAATCATGAAAAATATCCATAATTTCTTCCTGTCTTTTGTCGCTAGCTTCTTGATTCTTAAGTACAAATTTGACTAATATTTTATCTTTTTCCGTTATTCCACCAAGAATATAGTGCTCGTAGCCTTTTTCTTTTAATCTTTCTCCGACTTGGTCATACAATCCACCTTTCTCCATAAGGGTTAGTTGCATCATTTGCATCTCTAACGATCCATTTTGAAATAGTGGTGAACAAATTTCCAATACTGCCTTTGGAGCGTTTGTAAATAACACAAAAGAAAGAGAAGCAAATAAAATAAGCGCACCCACGACAAAACCTTTTTTTCTTTTTTTCGCCTCAGCCACTCCTACATCATTTACTCTGATAATATGCCACCAGTTAAAGGGCTATTCATCCCATTGAAAATCAGCAATCGTATTAAATAGTAGGAGACAAATCCAATTAATGGATCGCTTTCTCAATATTCACTTTATAAAACGCTGAAATGCCAACACCCTAAAAATGGCTAAGGGAGACCAAACAGCAGCTGACCGCAACCAAGCGACTGTTGAAAGCAACCAGTTTACTCACGAGAGCAACTAACTCTTTCTTTAGGTTGAAATGAAACACTTCTTAATATGGAGAATATTTAATAGAGCTAAGCAGAAGGATCCGCTTGGTCGTGTTCAGTGAGCGTTTTCTCTTGTTTCGTACACCACTTGCTGAACGTAAGCAAATGCAATCGGCGACAAAATAGGATTTAGGTCACGAACTTACTCCCGCTCACTACGACACAAAAATCGTCGCACTTCAAATAGAGTAGGCGCATGAAAATTAATTCATGCGCCTCTCGCAGATCCGTACGTGCGGGTCATCGCATACGGCTCCTCCATGCTTATCCCCTTTGG